>JBFHUL010000037.1:0-29290 GCA_041590075.1 Oleiphilaceae bacterium | reverse complement strand
CTGCGCGTGAGATCGGGCAAATGCATCTGCTGCGCCATGTGCTGGCAGATTTCCATCACTGTACAGTTGAGTATTTCGCGCTCCGCCTGTTTGGCGGCTTTAAAGTTGGAGCGAATGGCATAGCGCACCAAACGCATTTCGGGTGTGGCAATGCGCCATAGGTACCAGAGCGGTACGCCCAAAAACATGCTGGACCAGTAGATATCTTCCGGGTTTGCCTGTTTTTTTATCTGTGCAATGCTGCGCCCCAGGTGCGCAGCATAGAGGCTGCTACTCAGCACGCGCAGGTAGTAGTAGCTGGTGATGTCGGCATTGGAAGGCGCCTTATGAGGCAGGCCTTTGATCAGGCGCTTCAGTTCATCAGTGCCAATCATACTGATGGCATGGTCGAGGGTTTTACTGGTGGGATTGCCCTTGGGCCGGCCCCGGTTGGCTTCGTTCATGATATAGAACGACAGTACCGGATCATGACTCAGTTGTGCGGCGATCTTTTGGTAAGACTGATTTTTATTGAGTGTGTTGGTGACGATAGCGCCCAGACGAAAGGGGCTAGGCAGCGTCTTGCTTAAGAGCAGTTGCGCCCAACTTTCCGCGTTTTCGGGCATTTTGGCGTTGTGGATTTGCGTATCGCTCACGTAACTCGTTGCCAGTTAAAAGGGTGAAGGTAAGTGCGACCGGAGCGCAACCCCTTTCAATATAGACGCTCCTCTCATTTTATGCCCGACCTCTCTTACAAAGCTGCGCTAGAAGGTTTCTTTTTCGTTCAGCGTAGCGCGAATACGTTCAAAACTTGCCATGCGCCGAGGGCTTATTTTTCCTTCCTGTAGTGCTGTTTTGATGGCGCAGCCCGGCTCGTCTATGTGGCGGCAGTCGCGAAACTTGCAGTGGCCAAGGTGTGGGCGGAACTCTACGAATCCTTGTAACAGCTCTTCTTCGCTGATATGCCACAGGCCAAATTCGCGAATACCGGGCGAATCGACCAGCTGGCCACCGGAGGGCAAGTGGAAGAGTCGGGCGGTGGTAGTCGTGTGGGTGCCTTTGCGGGTGTTTTGCGACAGTTCGCCCACCTTGATGCTCGCATCGCCGAGAATGCTGCTGATCAGGGACGATTTGCCCACGCCGCTTTGGCCCACGAATACACTGGTATGATGTGCGAGCCAGCTTAACAGGTCGCTATTGTCATCGCGGCTGCTCTGCGCGGTGGTCAACAGCACTTCATAACCCAGTGCCCGATAGGGGGCAATCAGTGCATCGAGTGTTGCGCGATTGTGGGAGCCAATCAGATCTGCTTTGTTGAGCAGCAGGGTGGGTTGAATATCCAGAGTTTCGGCAGCCACGAGATAACGATCAATCAGATTGGCGTGGGGCTCGGGTTCCACCGCGACCACAATCACGATGCGATCGATGTTGGCGGCGACGGGCTTTAATTGCCCGAAGTTATCGGGTCGTTGCAATAGGCTGTTGCGCGGTAAGCGGGCTTCAATAATGCCGCATTCATCCTCTGCCGCGCGCCACACCACGCGGTCCCCGGTAACCAGGGCATCGAGATTGGCGCGCACATAACAACGATGCACGGGCGTTTGTGTCTCGGGCTGTCCGTTTGCGTCGCAGGCTTGCACGTCTATTTGCTGGCCGTAGTGGGCGATGATCAAGCCGGTTTGTTCATCGCCCAGAGCATTGTTGGCGAGTTGTTGATCAACCTGCGAGTCGCGGCGATGTGCGCGTTGTGTTTTTTCTTCCTGAATCTTTTTTATACGCCATTGTTGGCGGCGATTGAGTTTGCGTTTGGCCATGTAAGTTTTTCGAGCGCGCGGATTGAGCGGGCATTCTAACAGTTTCTCGCAACAACGAAATCGTCCGTGCTTGTCGGATGCCGCGGGAGTGATTATCTTTGCACATCACAGGCGCTGAGATTGGTCGGCGCACAAGCGGATTTCAGGAGTAGAATAATGAAACATCAGGACAACCTGATTTGGCTGGATCTCGAAATGACCGGGCTTGACCCCGAAAAAGAACGCATTATCGAGATTGCCACCATCGTTACCGATTCCCAGCTCAACACCCTTGCGGAGGGGCCGGTTCTGGCCATTCATCAGAGCGATGAGTTGTTGAGTGCCATGGATGAATGGTGCACACGCACGCATGGTGAAACGGGTTTGACGCAGCGGGTGCGCGATAGCCGGATTTCGGAATCCGAAGCCGAACAGCAGACGCTGGCATTTTTGCAGGAGTATGTGGATCAGGGTGCTTCACCCATGTGTGGTAACAGCATCGGTCAGGACCGGCGCTTTTTGGTGAAATACATGCCACAACTCGAAGCCTTCTTTCACTACCGCAATCTGGATGTGAGTACACTGAAAGAGCTGGCGCGGCGCTGGAAGCCGGGTATTTTGCCCGGTTTCAGTAAAAAGAACACACACCTCGCGCTGGATGACATTCGCGAATCCATTGCCGAGTTGCAGTATTATCGCGAGCACTTTCTGGATCTTGCTTAGCCTTGCAATGCGGCGGCGTGCTGCAGCATGTGAAATACACCTATTTTTTGAACGAGCGAAGGTGCTCCTATGACAGAATTACTTGATGTACAGATTGAAGACGGTATCGCCACACTCACCTTGAATAACGGCAAAGTGAATGCCTTGTCGCACGAAATGATCGCCGCGTTGCACGCTGGGCTCGATCAGGCAGAAGCGGCCGGTGCCGTGGTCATTCTCACCGGCCAGGCGGGCATATTTTCAGGGGGTTACGACCTGAAAACCATGCAGAAAAGCCCCGAAGCCGCTATGGCGCTGGTGAAAGAAGGCTCTTCACTGACGCGTCGCATGCTGGCCTTCCCGTGCCCGATTGTGGGCGCCTGCAATGGGCATGCGGTTGCCAAAGGCGTGTTTCTGTTGTTGTGCTGCGATCACCGTGTTGGAGTAGCGGGAGATTTCAAATTGGGGCTCAATGAAGTCGCCATTGGTATTCCCATGCATCATGCCGGCATTGCGCTGGCGCGCAATCGCATGCCCAAACCCTATTTTAATCGCGCGGTGATAACGGCCGAAATGTTCGACCCCGCTACCGCTATTGATGCCGGTATTCTCGATCGGGTAGTGCCGGCCGAAGCGCTGCTGCCGACCGCACGTAAAATTGCTGAAGCTATGAAAGGGCTGAATAAAGACGCATATCTGAAAACCAAGCTGAAAGTACGCAAGGACTATTTGGCGCATCTTGACTGGGCCATTGAGGAAGATGCCAAAGTGGGCTTTTCTTGATGGCGAGTGAGCACCCAAAAGACAATACCCTACATATTCACATACTAGGTATTTGCGGCACATTTATGGGGGGGCTGGCCTTGCTGGCCCGGGAACGTGGCATGCAGGTGTCGGGCTGTGATCAGAACGTGTATCCGCCTATGAGTACTCAGCTCGAGGAACAGGGCATTGTGCTGACCGAAGGTTTCGATTCGGAACAGCTCACTCATGGCGCGGACCTCTACATCGTGGGCAATGCCATCAGCAGGGGGAATCCACTGCTGGAAGAAATACTCGATCGAGGCCTGCCTTATACCTCGGGCCCCGATTTTCTCGCCGAGCATGTCGTGCAGGGGCGTTGGGTGCTGGCGGCCTCCGGCACGCACGGAAAAACCACCACCAGCAGCATGCTGGCCTGGATTCTGGAAGAAGCTGGCATGGCGCCGGGCTTTTTGATCGGCGGTATTCCGAAGAACTTCGGTATATCGGCGCGCCTGGGCGACACGCCTTTTTTCGTGATTGAAGCCGATGAATACGACAGTGCGTTTTTCGACAAACGTTCCAAGATGATCCATTACCGTCCGCGCACGCTTATTCTGAATAATCTCGAATTTGACCACGCTGATATTTTCCAGGATCTGGCGGCCATTCAAACCCAGTTTCATCATCTGGTACGCACTATTCCGCGTAACGGCAGAGTGATTTATCCGCATGGGGATGCGGCCATTGAAGCGGTGCTCGATAAAGGCATCTGGAGCGAACAGCAAAGCGCTCTGGAATGGCATGAGGGCGAAGAGGTGGACGATGCGCAGGCCTGCTGGCGAAAACTGGCGGAAGATGGATCGGCCTTTGAGCTAATGCTGGGAGCACATCATGCCCGCGTTGCCTGGCCACTCACGGGCGATCATAACGTCAGAAACGGCGTCGCGGCCATGCTGGCGGCACGCCATGTGGGCGTAGAACTCGAGCACAGCGCCGCGGCCTTGGAGCGCTTTGCGGGAGTGAAGCGCCGTATGGAAGTGTTAGGGCAGGTGGGTCATGTCGTGGTGTATGACGACTTTGCCCACCACCCCACTGCGATTGCGTCAACGCTGGCGGGATTGCGTCGCAAGGTGGGGGATGCGCGCATTCTGGCGCTCATCGAGCCGCGTTCGAACACCATGAAAATGGGCGTGCACGCTACGTCGTTGCTCGCCAGTGCAAAGGATGCGGATTGGGTGGTGTGGGCCGATGAAGGCCAGTGCATGGCCTGGCTGGGCGACGCCGTAAGGCAGGCCGATGTGCGGCATGAAATCGCGGGTTCCTATGCCGGGGTGTTGCAAGCCTGTGTGCAGAAGGTGGCAGAGATCTCAGGGCCGGTGCATATTGTAATCATGAGCAATGGCGGGTTTGGTGGCATACATCAACGCTTGTTGGAGGCATTACAGGGGAGTGTAGCGTGAGTGATTTTGCGGAGGCGATTACGGTCGCCATCACCGGCGCATCCGGTGCGCAATATGGTATGCGACTGATCGAAAAACTGATTGAGGCGAATCATCAGGTGATGGTGATGGTGTCGAAAGCTGCGCATATAGTGATGGCAACCGAAACCCCCTACAAACTGCCGGCTCAGGCGGCACAATTGCAGCACAGCCTGAGTGAGCAGATGCATGCTGCGCCGGGGCAGTTGCGGGTATTTGGTAAAGAAGACTGGATGGCGCCGGTGGCTTCGGGTTCCGGCGCGCCCAGTCGCATGGTGGTCTGCCCCTGTAGTACGGGCAGTTTGTCTGCGATTGCGAATGGGGCCAGTAACAACCTGATTGAGCGGGCGGCAGATGTGGCCCTGAAGGAGCGCCGGCAGCTTATTCTGGTGCCCAGAGAAGCGCCTTATTCCGAAATTCATCTGGAGCATATGCTGAAGCTGACGCGCATGGGCGCGGTCATATTACCGGCGAGCCCCGGTTTCTATCATCAGCCGAAAAGTGTGGATGATCTCGTAGATTTTATTGTGGCGCGTATTCTGGATCACCTCGACGTGCCGCAGCAATTAATGCAACGCTGGGGAGAAGCGCGCACCCGCTGATGCCGCTGGCCTATGCATGCATCGGGTCCATTACGGGCGGCCTCGCCCCTTCTCGCGAAAGCAAGCCTAAGGAGAACAAAGTGAGTACTGCCATCAATTGGAACGATGTGCCTGCGGCTATTTGGCGCGCCCGTGGAGGCGTGTTGCGCCCCGTGCGGGAGCTCGATCCGGTGCGCTTTGAGGATCTGCTGGGAATCGAGCGTCAGAAACAGCAAGTGATTGAAAACACCGAACGCTTTCTCGCAGGTAAGCCGGCAAACAATGCCTTGCTTTGGGGTGCGCGGGGTACGGGTAAGTCGAGTGTGGTAAAAGCCCTGCTCAATGAATACCGCGAGCGCGGCTTGCGGGTGATTCAGATCGATAAGGACGACCTGATCGATCTGCTTGAAATTGTCGATGAGATTCGGGAGCAGCCGTTTCATTTTATTGTGTTTTGCGATGAGCTCTCGTTTGACGAGGGCGATGCCAGTTATAAGGCGTTGAAAAGCGTGCTGGAAGGCTCCATCGAACTTCCGCCCCGCAACGTGCTGATTTATGCCACCTCCAATCGCCGCCATTTGATGCCGGAGTATATGCAGGATAACGAGGATTCACGGGTCAGAGGCACCGAGATTCATCATGCCGAAGCGATAGAGGAAAAGATCTCGTTGTCGGATCGCTTTGGTCTGTGGCTATCGTTCTACGCGATTAATCAGGACGAGTATCTTGCCATGGTGGACAGACTCTTTGGTACGGTGAGTAATGTGGCGGGCCTGCATGCTGAAGCCGTGCGTTTCGCACTCAGCAAAGGGGGGCGCAGTGGTCGCACGGCGCAACAGTTTTATCGCATGTATCAGGGCCGGTTCTAGGTGTCCGGCGAGAAGAGGCCGTAGCGGTCTTCGAGATTGCTCTGGGCGGCAACCATGTCCTCAATACGCATTAATGTGTCGCGCAGACTTTGCGGAATTTGACGGCTGACAAAGCTCAGACCATATTGGTCGCCCACCTCGGTATCCTGACTGTACACGACCTTGCACGGCAAGCTTGGCACGTTAATGGTGTCTTCGCCGGCGAAGGTGAAAGAAATCTCGGCGGCATCAAATTCCGGAAAGTGTTGGCTGGTAAAAATACCTATTCCTGCACAATTGTAATTGATGGCCGTCACTGGAAAATCACCCTCCTGAATGTGCAGTACAACTTTTTGAAATCGGGCATCGCAAAGCAGACGCTCTCTGGCGCGACGTTCGTGGCTGTGTGATTGAGTCATCATTGCTCTCCGGCCATGCTGGCGGTGTCGATTACCAGACCTTTTTTAAGGTAAACGCGAATATCCACGCTGTAGGTGCCATTCGGCACTTCACGCAGTATTTTAACTTCCGATAGCTCGGGGTTGGCGGCTAAGTCCACCACGCGCTCTTTGCAGAGCTGTTTTGCCGCGTTGCGTACAATCAGGATTTTGGGGCGCAGCTTGTTCTCGTCGCGTGTCGAAATGATGATGCCCACTTCGCCATTGCTCAATTCCACAATAGCTCCCGGCGGAAACAGCCCAATACATTTGATAAATTCCAGCGCCAGTTCTTCATCAAACTGCACACCCCGGCATTTGTAGATGATATCCAGAGCGGACATTGACGCGCGAGCGCCGTCGTAGCAGCGCGTGGAGGTGATGGCGTCGTAGCAATCTGCCAGCGCAACGACTTTGGCGTAATAGGGAATCTGATGGGATTTCAGTCCTCGCGGGTAGCCGCTGCCATCCATGCGTTCGTGGTGGGCATGGGCCACATCGATGGCAATGCGATCGGCATCCTTGATATTAATCAGAAGGTCCCGGCCATAGGTGGTGTGCTTCTTCATGATCTCGAATTCTTCGTCGGTAAATCGGCCTTCCTTATTCAGGATTTCGTCAGGGATCTTGGATTTACCTACATCGTGCAGCAGGGCGCATAGCGCGAGTTGCCGTATTTCGTCGTCGCTGTGTCCCAAATATCGGGCAAAGGTAGCCGTGAGTACGCACACGTTAAGCGAATGTTCGGCGGTGTATTCGTCCTTGCGCTTAATTTTGGTGAGCCATACCAGCGCATCCTTGTTGCGAATAATACTGTCTACTATTTCGTTCACGGCCTGCCGGCTTTGATTCATATCCAGCGCTCGGCCAATACGAATACCTTCCATGATGCTGGTGACCGACTGTTTGGCGTCGGTGTAGGTAACGCGCGCTTTACCCAGTTCTTTTTCCGTACTGATTTTGTTGATATGCACAATGCGTTGAGACGAAATCGGACGGCTGGTACTCAGTGGCTGTGCAACCGTTTTTTGTGCTTTGGCGGGCCGGGCTATTGAAGGGGGCGCCGGTTTTTTTCCGGGTATGCGCGCAAACAGGCCCTTGCGTTCTGTGCGTCTTTCGGGGGCTTTACCGGTCGCGCCTGTATGGGCGGTTTTTTTGCTGATCTCCGTCGCTTCCACGTAAACGTGCTCGCATTGCCGGACTAAATCATCAATCTCAGTCTGATTCTGGATGACAAAGCCCTGCATCAGAAAGTCGGTTTCGAGCCAGGGACGGTCGAGACGAATCACGCGCATTCCCAGAGCCAGCTCACTCACGTGTACTTTAAGCTCGCTCAACTTTTTGGGCATTCGATCCTTCCTGAATATAAATTACATATGGCAGCACTTAAGTATAGTGAAGACGTCGCGCCTTGCCGCGCAAAAAAGAGAAATTTTACAGTTAAATGCAGGAGGGGTTTCTGGTATTCACTTGCGTGCCAGGCTGTCGGTATCGAGCACCAGGCCGCGAGCCAGATATTCACGAATGTCCACGCCGTGGGTGCCATTGGGAATTTCGCGCACAATCTTGAGTTGCTCAAATACCGTATCATCAGAGAGGTCTTTTACCCGCTCCGGGCAGGCCTGCTTTTGGGCGTCTCGCACGATCAGCAGTTTGGGGCGCAGCTTGTTGGTTTCATGGGTTGAAATAATGATGCCTACCTGCCCGGTATTCAGTTCAACCACGGCGCCGGGCGGGTAAAGGCCGATACATTTGATGAATTCCAGCGCCAGCTCTTCGTCAAAGTGCGTGCCTTTACAGCGATAGATGATATCCAGCGCCTCCATGGATGCGCGTGCTGAGTCGTAACAGCGGTTGGATGTGATGGCATCATAGCAATCCACCAAGGCAACCACTTTCGCGTAGTAGGGAATCTGGTGCGCCTTGAGTCCTCTCGGATAACCGTTGCCATCCACGCGCTCGTGGTGACTATGGGCGACATCCACCGCAATGCGGTCGGTACCACTGATGCTCATGAGCATGTCGCGGCCGTACACCGTATGGAGCTTCATGATTTCATATTCTTCGTCGGTAAAGCGGCCCTGTTTGTTCAGAATCTCAATGGGTACGCGCGATTTGCCTACATCGTGCAGCAAACCGGAAATGGCCAGTTGTCGAATTTCATCGTCACTGTGGCCCAAAAAACGGGCAAAGGTGGAGGTGAGTACACAGACGTTGAGGGAGTGTTCCGCGGTGTATTCGTCCTGATGCTTGAGCTTGGTCAGCCACAGCAGAGCGTCTTTGTTGCGGATGACGCTGTCGACGATTTCACTGGCTGCATGGGCACTTTTTTCTACGTTGGGAGACTTTCCGAGGCGGATGTCTTCCATAATGGCATTAACGGTTTCTTTAGCCTCTTCGTAGCCCAGTTTTGCCTTGGGAATTTCTTTCTGAACGCTGATTTTGTCTTGATATACCACGCGCTCCGCCGGTGTGGGGCGGCGGGTGCAAAGGGGCTTGCCGTGGAGGCTGGCGGGCTGTTTGGCCGCTGATTTGCTGGTCTTGCCTTTGCCCAGCAGACGGGCAAACAGGCCCAGCTTTTTTTTACGGCGCTCGTGCTTTACAGGCGGCTTGGCTGGAGGGTGTACATCGTAGGCGACATTGATATCGATGGAGCTGTTTGCCTCAATGTAAACATATTCGCATTGGCGTTGCAGGTTATCGATATCGCGCGGAGAGTTAATGACCAATCCCTGCAGAGGAAAGTCTGTTTGCAGCCATGGGCGGTCGAGGCGCACGACACGCATGCCGAGCGCCAGTTCGCTGACATGAACAATCAGCTCACGTTGATCTTTTGCCATTAATCAGACTGTTCCATGTTTTCTGTGTTGAACATAGTGAGGAAGATGACACTGGAGTTTCGCACGCGCCCCCAGAGAAGAATCTTCATGGTTGGCCAATATGCTCGCACTCGTCAATTGCAAAGCCCTGAAATGCGTAGGCTTTGGCAAAACCGGTGATGAATCGACCCTGCTCCACCTTTAAACAGCATAGATGAAAATCGGGCAATGTCGCCAAAACGTCGACGGTTGCACCGTGACGCGCGCGCATCAATGCCATATAGGCAGGATGATCAGGCGCGCCGCGAGGCATCCACTGCGCAGTGCACTTCAGGCTCAGTCGCGTGCGTGCAAAGGGGTTCTTCGCCTGTTCTTCGCTTTCGATGATTAAGGCACTACAGGCCGGATTATGCCGAAGATTGCGGTAATGCGCGGCGAGTTCACTAATCAGAATAACAACGCCCTCGGGATGCCGCACAAAAGGACTGTAGCTGATCTCCGGGGAGCCGGCTTCCGTCAGGGTGGCTAAAGCCAGGCTTTGAGTGGCATCGATATGTGTATTGATCGGCTGGCTCAGATCCATGCTCATAGCGGATGTCCTGCGCGGCCTTGCATGGATGCGGATGACAGGTATACGACTTTATCTTCCGACGTGAGTGTGCATTGAATCATCGCTGCGGCGACATCTTCGGCAGCGATTGCGCGATAGTTGCCGGGGAGAAATCGGGTGATCTTCTCGGCGATTTTTTCTCCCAGCCGAAATTCCTGACGCTGACCCTGTAGTAAACCAGGCCGGGCGATGATCAGGTGAGGGTAGTCCAGAGTCCGAAGTTCGTTTTCCAGATCGCCTTTTAAGCGTAAGTAGCCAGAGAGAGAACGGACATTGGCCCCATGCGCCGAAACCAGCGCAAAATGGGTGGCACCATGTTGCAGGCCGAGACGCGCGACAGCCAAGGGGAAGTCTACGTCTATTTGGCGGTAGGCTTGGGGGTCCGGCGTTTTGCGTTTGGTCGTACCCAGCGCGCAGTAGATGTGGTCGGCCGGTAAGGTGTCGGGCAGTGTCAGGGCGTCGAACTGGACGGGGAATATGGTCACTTTAGGGTGCTCGAAGCGGGGCGAGTTAGGTACTGAGCGAACCAGCAGAATGATTCGATCGTAGCGATCTTCCCGGCACAATTGTGCCACCAGGTGCCCCCCTACAAGCCCCGTAGCTCCCGCGATCCAGGCGGTTTTTTTCTCGGTCATGCGGCGACCTCTTCGTGCGTGTACGTCATCGTCGTTGTGGCGAAGAATTCTGCGGTGTGCTGCGCGTGCTTGCAAGTAAAAGGGCAGTGTTTAAGTGCCTATAAACGCAGTGATTTCTGATGGATTAAAAAAACTGTGCGTTATATTGCTAAATTTTTCAAAACTTGCCGAGAAATCCTGTATACTGGCGCGCGTTTTTTAACCTCACCCAATCTCGAGTTAATGTAATGACAGATTTAGCCAAATACCGAAATATCGGCATCTTCGCACACGTTGATGCAGGTAAAACAACGACAACCGAACGTATCCTGAAGCTGACCGGCAAGATCCACAAAACCGGTGAGGTTCACGACGGTGCAGCCACCACGGACTTCATGGAGCAGGAAGCCGAGCGTGGTATTACCATCCAGTCTGCTGCGACCACCTGCTTCTGGAAAGATCACCGACTGAACATCATCGATACACCCGGGCACGTCGATTTTACCGTTGAGGTGTATCGCTCCCTGAAAGTACTCGATGGTGGTGTGGGTGTATTCTGTGGTTCCGGTGGTGTTGAGCCCCAGTCCGAAACCAACTGGCGCTATGCGAACGAATCCGAAGTCGCACGTGTCATTTTTGTCAACAAGCTGGATCGCATTGGCGCCGACTTCTATCGCGTAGTGGATCAGGTGAAGCGCGTACTGGGTGCCAATCCGCTGGTCATGACGCTGCCTATTGGCATCGAAGACGATTTCAAAGGCGTTGTGGATGTATTGAGCCAGAAAGCCTACATCTGGGATGACACCGGTCTGCCGGAAAACTACGAGATTGTCGATATTCCTGCTGAGCTGAAAGACGACGCAGAAATGTACCGTGAGCAACTGATCGAAACGGTTGTGGAGCAGGATGAAGATCTGATGATGGCTTACCTTGAAGAAGGTGAGGAGCCTTCAGTCGAAGACATCAAACGTTGTATCCGTGAAGGTACCCGTAAGCTGGACTTCTTCCCCACTTACTGTGGTTCTGCTTTCAAGAACAAAGGTATCCAGCTGGTACTCGATGCCGTTGTTGACTACCTGCCTTCACCCACTGAAGTAGATCCGCAAGAACTGACTGATCCAGAAACCGGGGAGCCGACTGGAAAAGTTGCGACTGTTTCTGTTGATGAGCCTTTCCGCGCACTGGCGTTCAAAATCATGGACGACCGTTTTGGCGCGCTGACCTTTATCCGTATCTACTCCGGTAAGCTGAACAAGGGTGACACCATCCTGAACTCCTTTACCGGCAAAACCGAACGTATCGGTCGTATGGTTGAGATGCATGCCAACGACCGTTCCGAGCTGGATGCTGCACAGGCGGGCGATATCATCGCTGTAGTAGGCATGAAGAACGTACAGACTGGTCACACACTGTGTGATCCGAAACATGAGTGTACGCTGGAGCCCATGATCTTCCCCGAGCCGGTCATCTCCATCGCGGTGAAGCCTAAAGACAAGGGTTCTACCGAGAAGATGGGTGTGGCGATTGGTAAAATGGTCGCCGAAGATCCTTCGTTCGTGGTTGAAACCGACGAAGATTCCGGCGAAACCATTCTTAAGGGAATGGGTGAGCTGCACCTCGATATCAAAGTAGATATTCTCAAGCGTACCTACGGTGTTGAACTGGAAGTGGGTCAGCCTCAGGTTGCCTACCGTGAAACCATCACCCAGGCGATTGAAGATTCTTACACGCACAAGAAGCAATCGGGTGGTTCCGGTCAGTTCGGTAAAATCGACTACCGCATCAAGCCCGGTGAGCAAGGTTCCGGCTTTAAATTCGAGTCTACCGTTGTGGGTGGTAACGTTCCCAAGGAATTCTTCCCTGCGATCGAGAAAGGCTTTGCCGGTATGATGGAAACAGGTCCTTTGGCCGGCTTCCCTGTGCTGGATGTTGAAATTGAACTGTACGATGGTGGCTTCCATGCCGTTGACTCCTCTGCTGTGGCCTTCGAAATCGCCGCCAAAGGCGCCTATCGTCAGTCCATGCCAAAAGCCGGTCCTCAGCTGCTTGAGCCCATCATGAAAGTGGATGTGTTTACACCGGAAGATCACGTTGGTGATGTGATTGGTGATCTCAATCGTCGTCGTGGCATGATCAAGGATCAGGAAGCCGGTACTACCGGTGTACGCGTAAAAGCGGATGTGCCACTGGCTGAAATGTTCGGCTACATCGGTCACCTGCGCACCATGACGTCAGGCCGTGGTCAGTTCTCCATGGAGTTCTCCCACTACAGCCCTTGCCCTGCCAACGTGGCAGAGGAAGTCATCGCAGAAGCGAAGGCGCGCAACGAGAAGAAGTAAACCAGAACTTCTCGCAGTCAGAAAAAAACCGGAGCCATGCTCCGGTTTTTTTTGTATGGGGAGGTTAAGTTGATCGGCTGCAAGGCCGCTTGGATGCAAGCACGTCTGAGCACATGCCTCTGTTATTCATCGCCAGCGTTTGGCTAACGGAAACTTCGCTTGGGCGAGGGGAGGTCGGACGGCGTGGTCTGGGTGACGCAGATCACTTTTGAGGGTCGGACACCGGTTTCCCGCTTCCGTCCGGGTTATTGATAAAAGCGCGCTTCCCCTTGCGGGCGGGTTTTGAAACGGCGGTGCAACCAGAGGTACTGCTCTGGATGAATACGTATATGTGTTTCCAGGCCTTTATTCAGGCGGGTGGCATTTTCGCGCTCGTCATCGCCCGGAAAGTTTTCCAGAATCGGGGAAAAATGCAGGCTGTAGGTGCCATCCGGCTCCCGGAACTGCGCAAGCTGCAAGACGGTCGCGCCCGTTTCACGCGCTATCCAGGCGGGCGTTGTCAGGCTTGCCGTTTCAATGCCAAAGAACGGCGCAAAGATTCCGCGCTTGAGGCCCAGGTCCTGATCCGGTGCGTACCACACCAGATTGCCTTCTTTGATAAAGGTGATCATGTCCTTGAGTTGGCGTTTGGTAAAACCCACGCCGCTGTACTTGCGTCGTTTGCGTTCAATAAAGGCGTTGAGCAGCTTGTTGTTCTGGGGGCGGAACATGTAATTAAAACCCACGCTGTGATACACCAGCGGCCCCGCAAAATCCATAATGCTGAAATGGGCGCCAATCACTAGCACGCCCGTGCCCCGCGCTTTGGCCGCATCGATATGTTCCTTGCCGTAAATTTTCAGGGTTCTAACAAAAGGTTGGGGGTTGCCCCACCAGGCGATGGTACTTTCTATATAGCCCGTCGCGTTGGAGATAAAGCTATCTACAACGAGCTGTTCCTGTTCCTCCCGCTTCAGTTCTGGAAAGCAGGCGCGAATATTGGCCTGCGCAGTGCGGCGGCGGTTGCCCCCAAGCCGATACAGCAGCTTTCCCAGTTGCGCGCCAAGCCCGATCTTGGCGCGATAGGGTAACCACGAAATGAGATAGAGCAGGGCAAGCATGCACCATGTTCCCCAGTGGCGGGGGTGCAAAAAATGGCGGTAGTAATATTCCGGTTCGATAGGTCGCATGGTCTTGATACAGCATGGCCGGTCAGCGAAATTGCTATGACTCGTGAACGCGCATCTTAGACCATGTTGGAGCTCGGTGAAATGTTGAATGCAGAGTATTCAGCCACGTGTTTTACTGGGATTGGCGCTTGAATAGCGGGATCACATTGTTTGTGTGCGCAGTATCATCCCCGCGCTTGGTGTGCGGATCGTTAAACACATCGCACAGGTCCTGCAAGGCGGCATTCATCATGCGGGAAATACGAACGCACGCCCCAATGGGGCTCTGGCTGAGGCGCCTTTGGGCGTCGATCCTGAATTGCAGGCCTTCAAGTTTTGCGCGCCCTTTTGGCGGGGCCGAGGCAATTACTTGTTGGCACAAATGTTGGCGCAGCTTTTCCAGTTCTTCTGGTTGATGACGCGCCATATGCAGCATATCGTCAAAGCTGGGTAGTTGAACGGTAGGCCTGACATTGTGGTGGTGTTGTTCATACATTCTAACGACCTCATTCTGTTAGTAATGTGTGCCGAACAGCTGATGTGGCGATGTTTGCAACATGTGACATAAGGTTTCAGCGCATTTCGGTGTGTAAGCAAAAATCTAACAGTCGCCATAGGAATTGTACAATTTATGAGCGATCAATGCCGCGAATTTAGGAATTGTTCACATCTTCCAAGTGAAGTCTGCAGGTTAATTGCAAGGAAATGTGACTAATAAGTAGTCAAAGTGCCCTATAATTAGGTCAGGCCATCGCCTTTATACCGTGTGGCGGCCAGAGAGGGGAGCGTATTTCTGCGCAGGCATGCTTCAGCGTTACGTGGTCCGTCTTCGAGGCTGACATGCAAGCGTCATGAAATACGGGAATAATGAACAATCTGGTGTAGATGAACGATGATAGGTCGGTAGTACTTCTGTCCACCGCTCGACAGGAAACGCTATGAATAGCTCGGTTGTGTTGAAAATAGATAAAAGTGGCCGCCCTTTGCGCTGGATCAGCCGCGAAATGGCGACCAATCTAGTGTGCAGCGGCAAGGTGTTGTGGTCTTTCGGTGACCATTGCATCACCATGCGGGGCGGATATAACAAACTTGGCGAGCGGTCCGTGATTCATCTTTCCCCCATCATCGCCATCGACGGTGCCGTAAAGAAGCACGCAATCAATATCCCCTTAATGAACAAGTATTTGTTTCGCCGCGATCAACAACTTTGCATGTACTGTGGTCAACGTTTTGGCCGGGAACATCTCACCCGTGATCACATCATGCCGCGCTCACGGGGCGGCGAGGATGTGTGGACCAACGTGGTCACCGCCTGTCGCTGTTGTAACCAGAGGAAGGGCGCGCGTTTACCGGAAGAAGCCAACATGCCCTTGTTGGCGGTGCCTTTTAAGCCTACGTTTTCCGAGCTGCTTTATCTGCAGAATCACCACATTCTGGCCGATCAGATGAGTTATCTGGCGAAGGGTTTCAAGCATTTTCCCCAGGAGCGCTACGCGGGCATTCATTGAATGCATATCGTTTCCCCCGGCTTACCTTGTGACCGCGAATCAGGCTATACTGCCGGGCATACATTAATAGCTATGGTTCTGCATGACTGATTCAAAAAACTCCAAATCCTCTTTGACTCCCTCCACGATAGACCCCCACGCCGATCGCGAAGCCAATAAATACGATAAACCAATCGCCAGTCGCGAATTTATTCTTGAACTCCTCGATAAGCGAGGAGCACCCGCAACGCATGAAGAATTGGCGCAGGAGCTGGAGATTCAGGACCCCGATGATTTTGAAGCCCTCAGACGGCGCTTGTTTGCCATGACGCGCGATGGGCAGGTGGTGTGTAATCGCCGCCAGCAGTATTTACCCGTGTCGCGTATTAATCTGATCAAGGGCACGGTACAGGGGCATCGAGATGGTTTCGGTTTTGTGCGCCCCGATGGCGAAGGTGACGACCTGTTTCTTTCGGCTCGCCAGATGCAGCAGGTCTTCGACGGTGATCGCGTGCTGGTGCGCAGTGATCGCAGCGATCACCGAGGTAAGAAACAGGCCATTATCGTCGATATTCTGGAGCGCAATACGCAGAACGTTGTCGGGCGTCTGTTTCGTGAAGGCGGTGCTGCGTTTATCGAAGTGGAAAACCCGCGTGTGACACAGCAGGTATTGGTTGCGCCGGAAGATTGTGAGGGCGTGGAGCATGGTCAGTATGTGGTTGCGCAGATTGTAGAACAACCGAGTAAGCGTCATCACGCTACGGGTAAAGTCGTGGAAGTGTTGGGTGACCACCTCGCCCCCGGAATGGAAATAGAAGTGGCGATTCGTTCCTACGGCATTCCCTTCGAATGGCCGGCAGCGGTAGAGCAGGAAGTCGCCACGCTTACACCGGAAGTGCGCGAGGAAGATAAACTTGCCCGGGTGGACCTGCGTCATCTGCCATTAGTGACGATAGACGGTGAAGACGCGCGTGATTTTGATGATGCCGTGTACTGTGAACCGCACGCTCAAGGCGGTTGGCGGCTGATCGTAGCAATCGCCGATGTGAGTCACTACGTACGCCCGGGTTCGGCCTTGGATGATGAGGCCCACCGGCGCGCCACCTCGGTATATTTCCCCGATCATGTTATTCCGATGCTACCCGAGATACTCAGTAACGGGCTCTGTTCGCTCAATCCCGAAGTAGATCGCTTGTGTATGGTGTGCGACATGCACGTATCCGCAGATGGGGTGTTATTGGCGAGTGAGTTCTATGAGGGCGTGATGCACAGCCACGCGCGGCTGACCTACAATCAGGTGGGCACCATTCTTGATGCGCCCGATTCTCCTGAAGGCATTCAGCTCTGTGAGGATTTTGCCGAGCGCCTGCCTCAGATATACGAACTGTACGCATTGTTTCGGGTGCTCTTGGGGCAGCGCAAAGCACGCGGTGCCATCGACTTTGATACGGTTGAGACGCGTATCGAGTTTGGCCCGGAGCGAAAGATAGAGGCGATTGTACCCACCGAACGCAACGACGCGCACCGAATTATCGAAGAATGTATGTTGTGTGCCAATGTGGCGACTGCCCGGTTTCTTGCCGACCAGAAACTTCCCACGCTATATCGCATTCATGACGGCCCGGGCGCCGAAAAACTGGAAAACCTGCGCGCCTTCTTAAGTGAATTGGGTCTGCAGCTGGGGGGCGGCGATTCGCCTGCACCGAGTGATTATCAGGCGCTGATCGAACAGATACAGGAACGTCCCGATTTCAACGTGATTCAAACCGTGCTGCTGCGCTCCATGAGTCAGGCTGTCTATGGGCCCGAAGAGAAAGGCCACTTTGGTCTCGCTTATGAGCACTACGCGCACTTTACTTCGCCCATTCGGCGTTATCCCGATCTGCTCGTACACCGTGCCATCAAGTCGGTGATATACAGCAACAAAGCCTGCAAACAGGTGCAGCGGCCCAGGGGCATGGATCAGGGGCGCCACCCCTATACTTACGATATGGCTGCCATGGTGGCCCTCGGAGAACATTGCTCCATGGCGGAGCGTCGTGCCGATGATGCCACGCGTGATGTAGTGTCGTGGTTGAAATGCGAGTACCTGCAGCAGCACACCGGCGAAGTGTTCGAAGGTATCATTTCGGGTGTTACCAGTTTTGGCTTCTTTGTGGAACTGGCCGACCTCTATGTGGAGGGCTTGGTGCATGTGTCTTCACTGAATTCCGACTACTACCAGTACGATGCCCAGAAACACCGTTTAATCGGTGAGCGCACGGGGATGCGTTTTGGTTTGGGTGACAGTGTGATGGTGCAGGTGGCGGCCATCAATCTGGAAGAGCGTAAAGTGGATTTGTTGCTGGATCGGGCCGCCGCGCCCAAGAAACGCCGCAGTCTGCACAAGAAACCAGGCAAGGGCGGTACCCAAGCCACGCAACAGAACACTGACCCAAGATCGTCGCACAAAGCACCAAAGAAAGGCGCTCCGAAAGACAAAAACAAGGAGCGCGCTCAGGGCGAGCGTAAAAAACCAAAAGGTACGGGGGCGAACAAAACCGCTGCCGGTAAGAAGGGGGCTGCACCCGGAAAGCAGCCAAAAAGCCCCAAGGTTCCTGGTGCAGAACCCATGAACGTGCGTAAGCGACCTGTGCGCTCGAAATCCTGATAACCCTATTAACGACCCTTCTTCTATGACGCATTCAGAAACAAATACGGTATTTGGTCTTCACGCGGTGGAGGCGCTCATCAAGCGTGATGCCTCTTCGGTATTGGCGCTCAAGGTCGCTCATGGGCGGGATGATAAGCGTTTGGCGCGTCTTCTCGAGTACGCCGGGCGCCAAGGTATATCGGCAGAGTTCGTGCCGCGCAAAGAGTTGGATACGCTGGTGCGCGGACGACATCAGGGCGTGGTGGCTCAGGTAAGAGTGTCAGCCGCACGGGATGAAGGGGATCTCGAGGAAATTCTGCAGAACCTTTCGGAACCACCCTTCCTGCTGATTCTGGATTCCATCACCGATCCACATAATTTGGGCGCCTGTTTGCGCTCGGCCGATGCTGCCGGTGTGCATGCGGTCATTGTTCCCAAAGACAAGTCGGCGCCCTTGAACGCAGTGGCCCGTAATGTTGCCTGTGGTGCCGCCGAGAATGTGCCCCTGATTCGGGTGACCAATCTCGCGCGTTGCATGCGCTGGTTGCAGGAGCGTGGCGTATGGTTAACCGGCGCTGCGGGTGAAGCCGAGCAGGACCTTTACGCTACGAATCTGGCTGGCCCCGCTGCACTGGTGATGGGGGCCGAGGGCAGCGGTTTGCGCCGTCTGACGCGAGAACATTGTGATCAACTCACTCGTATTCCCATGGCAGGCAGCGTGAGCAGCCTGAATGTATCGGTGGCCACCGGGATATGTCTCTTCGAGGCACTGCGTCAGCGCCAGCCTAAAACCAGCGCTTAATACGAAATACCGCGACTTGTGCGGCAATCAGCACGATCAGTATCACGCAGAACAGGGTGAAGGCAGAGGTGTTGTCTGCCCCGGGTATGCCTCCCACATTGATACCCAGTAATCCTGTCAAAAAACCGAGCGGTAGAAACAGGGCCGCTACAATACTCAACACATACATGCGACTGTTCAGTTGCTCGGCGATCATGCTGGCCAGCTCTTCCTGAGTAATCGCTGCGCGGTCCCGAATGGATTCCAACTCTTCGATGTAGCGTGTGAGATGATTCGTGGTCTCCCTGAGTTGGGCGCGATCTTCATCGCTGAACAGGGTGATTTTCGGGTTCTGTAATTGCTGCATGGCCTCTTGCTGCGGTTTGAGATAGCGTCGCAGCGCGACAGCCTGCCGCCGCAGGTCGGCAATCTCACTGCGCAAGCTTCGGGCATGTGTGTCGAGCGCACGTTCCTCGATTTCTTCTACTTTGTCCTCCATCGCACTGATGACCTGCTGCATGCGTGCGATCAGGCGTTCCGCAAACAGCGCGATAAACTGGCCGCTGGTGCGTGGCCCATCGCCCGACTCAATCTGCGCTACCACGTCCTGCGCCGACAGCAAACGCCGATGACGCGCGGTAATGACCCGCCCCTGGCTTGCCCAGATGCGAATTGACACCATGTCCTGCGGATCGGAATCCGGGTTCAGGTTGATACCACGCAGGGTAAGCAGCACGCCATCCTCAAATATTGAGGTACGTGGCCGGGTTTCTTCGCTGAGCAATGTTTCGATGACGATTTCATGAAGGCCGGATTGTGCCTGTAGCCAGGCGCGGGTATCGGGCTCGGTGTAATCGAAATGCAGCCAGTGTACTGCGTCGGGCATAGTGTACTGCTGTACGTTTTCCCAACTGATGGACTGGCCGGCTTTGTCGCCGCCAAGTTGATAGGCGTAGATCATTGCCTTCGACATAGAAATTTCCTGAAGTGCGCTGCGAATAAAGCGACAGTATAGGATTAATTATTAATGATTATAAAGCGCTAATTTTTATGAAAAAAATTTACAAAACAAAGGCCTTGAAGCGCCACTTGCCGCACTTATATTCATTCCTGCCGGGGCACGGCTGAAAGCGTGCCTGCGGTGATGTAAATCGCTTATTTAACGTATTGCTTCTTAGGAGGATATGTATGAGCACTATCGACCTTAGCCCCTTGTATCGTCACAGCATTGGTTTTGATCGTCTGGCATCCCTGCTGGATAACGCGATGCATGCCGATGCCGTGACGCAATCCTATCCACCTTACAACATTGAATCGCTGGGCGAGAACCGCTATGCGATCACACTGGCCGTTGCAGGTTTTGACAAAGACGAGCTGGATTTGCAGGTGGAGAAGGGGGTTCTCAGTGTCAGGGGCAAAAAAGAAAGCACTGAAGAACGTAAGTACCTCCATCACGGAATTGCCAACCGCGCCTTCGAACGCAAGTTTAATCTTGCCGATTATGTCGAGGTGACGGGTGCCAATCTGAATAATGGCTTGCTCACCATTGAGCTCGTGAAAGAGATTCCTGAGGCGATGAAGCCACGTAGCATCGCGATTAATCAGGATAATGTGATTGAGCATGAAACCAATAAGTCAGAGAAAGCAGCATGATGTGAGGTGTCAGGCAGAGGCTGCGCCGTGGGTGCAGCCTCTTGCAGCCAAGATGCGGTAATTTCGGAGGTGATTATGAATCTCAAGAAACTCAACCCCTGGAACTGGTTTAAGCACGAAGAAAAGGAACAGGCGGAGGGTGCCGTGCCGGTTCACATGTCGCCTGCACAGGGCGCCGGAAAGCCGGCTTTACAGCAGGATCTGCACCCGGTATTACGTATGCATCAGGAAATGAATCGCCTCTTTGATGAGATGTTTCAGGCGTTCTCCTGGCCAGGTGGCAATCAGGGTGTGCCGGCGGCTGGTCGCGATGCCGGAATATGGTCTGCGTTTCGACCCAGTATTGATGTGTCGGGCGATGAAGAACGTTATGAAATCACGCTGGATGTGCCCGGATTCAAGGAAAGTGAACTGGATATCTCCCTGCAGGATGACGTACTGGTCATACGCGGCAAAAAGGAGACCGAGCATGCGCAGAACGACAAACACTACTATCGGGTTGAGCGTCAGTATGGCGAGTTCCGGCGTGTGCTGAATCTGCCGGAGGATGCTGCCCATGAGGCTATTCGCGCCAACCTGAAAGACGGCGTGTTGCGTTTGGAGATTCCGCGCACAGCCTTGCCTGAACCAGTGGGCAAGCGTATTGAAATAGAGCACTAGTTACCACTGCCTGAGCCGGAGCTCGTCTCCGGCTTTTTCATGGCGCAGGGCCGCCTTGTAATTCTCCCCGTTACTTTCATACTGAATAGTCGTCAACGCAACAATGAAAAGGGGAGATCGTTGTGCCTGATAACTTCGCTCGGTTCCTGAGCGATGCCTACCTGCCGCATGGTTACTGCTTCAACTGGCGGCAAGACATCCTATGGACCAATGTTATTTCCGACCTGTTCATCGCGTTGGCCTATTTCTCGATACCGATCGCACTTGCCATTATTGTCCAGCGCCGCAAAGATCTGCGATTTCGCGGTATTTTCAGCCTGTTTGCCATGTTTATCCTGTTCTGTGGCCTCACGCATTTAATGGGTATTTACACCGTGTGGCACGGCACTTATGGCTTGCATGGCATCGTGAAGGCCATGACGGCATTCATTTCAATCTATACCGCGGTAGTCCTATACCGCAATCTTGAGCCGGCGCTGGCCATTCCTTCGCATGCCCAGCTTGAAGCGGCGATGGCCGAAACGGCGGAACAGAAACTGCGCAATGAAACCCTTGAGATTGAACGTAAGGCCGATGCCATTTTCCGCTTCACCACCGAGCTCGTTCCAATGGGGTTGCTGGTGATTGATGCCAATCAGAAAATCGTCATGGCCAATGAAGCCTTAACCAAACTCTTTGGTTACCGCCGAGAAGAACTCATAGGGGGTGATGTGAGTGCGCTATTGGATACCGGAGTCAGTCATCATTCGGCGCTCATTGCACGGTTTATGGAGGCGCCTACTCAGCGTCACGAAATGGCGTCGGGTCGGGTCGTGGTAGGCAGGCACAAAGACGGTCATAAGGTAGAGGTGCAGATCAACCTGTCGGTGCATGAGTTTGCCGGTGAAAAGCATGCCTTTGCCACGGTCAGTGATTTCAATGGTTTTAACCTCGAACTCATGCATTACAGTGAAAATTCCAATCGGCTGAAGCGCGCCATTGATGCCTCCAACGACGGGATTTGGGAATGGAATGTGCCCAACAATACCGTTTGGTTCAGTCCGCGAATGATCCGCATGATCGGTGCCGACGAAGAGGCGGCGCCTACCTTCGACATGTGGCGCAACCATGTGTACCCCGAGGACTGGCCACAGGTCGACGCCGCGTTGCAGGCGCATTTGAGCGCTGGTGCCAAATACGATCTCACCTATCGGGGCAAGGCCGAGAGCGGCCGGTATGAGTGGTTTCATACCCGGGGCGACAGCCTGTTGGATAAAGAGGGTAAACCGTTTCTGATGTCGGGGACGATGACCAATATTAACGAAATCAAGTTGCTTGAGGCACGGTTGGCTGATCAGACCCGTTTTCTGGATCAGGTGCTGCAGCGCTCCCTGACGGGCCTGTATATTTTCGATCTTAAGACGCTCAAAAATACCTTTATCAACGCTGAATACACCAACCTGACCGGATACACCCTGAGTGAACTGGAGAAGACTCAGGCCGCTAATCTCATGCCCTTGTTCCATCCCGACGACGAGCGCCGCATATACAAGCATTTTAATGATGTGGTGGCCAATAAGGTGCCGGAAGGCGTGGGTATTGAATATCGCTTCCGGCACAAAGACGGTCACTGGCGCTGGTTTTATTCGCGTGACTCCATTTATTCCTACGATGAGCACGGCGCACCGAAAGAAATGCTGGGTGCCTTCTTCGATATCACCGATCTCAAACAGCGTGAACAGGACATTCGTGATCTTGCGATAGAATATTCCGCGACCTTTGAGCAGGCTGCCGTGGGCATTGCTCATGTATCGCCCGAGGGCAAATTGTGTAAGGTCAATTCCAAGTTGTGCAAGCTGCTTGGTGCAGACGCGCGCTATCTGCAGGGGGCACACATCGAGGTGGTGGCAAAACTGAGCGACGCGCACCACAGCCTTCAGGATCTGCTTGCCGCATTGATGCCGGAACAAAGTGTGGATACTGAATGTCGCTTGCTGTGTGCCTCCGGAGAGCCCATGGCCGGATATGTCACGGCCTCGCGGGTTGCCAAGGATGTGCAGGATTTGCGTTATGTGTGTGTGTTTGAAGATATCACCCAGCGTAAGGCGATCGAAGCGGCGCTTTCCGAATCCAATGCCGCTCTGGAGCGTTTTGCCTATTCGGCCTCACACGACCTGCAGGAACCCTTGCGCAAGATCGCAGCGTTTTCAGGCGCCTTGGAGCGCCGGCTCAAAGGGCAGCTTGACGACAAGGAAGCACTGTTTCAGCTGGAGCGTATTTGCGATGCCGCGCTGCGTATGAGCGAAATGATAGACAAACTCTTGCAGTTGTCCCGTGCCTCCAGACAGGCACTGGAGCTGGAAGAGTGCCCGCTGTCGGCTATTCTCAGCCTGGCCTGTGACGATATGTCGGGTGTTATCGATGAACATGGTGCGCAGGTAATCCTCGAAGCAGATGCCAAAGTCTATGTGGATCGCGATGCCTTTGCGCAGGTGCTGCGTAATTTGATCACCAATAGCATTAACTACCGTGATGGCTCGCGACCGCCGCAGATCAAAGTGCGCGGCGAACATCGTGGGCAGAAGGTGCGCGTGGTCGTGAGCGATAACGGGCGGGGGTTCGAGGAAGACAAGGCAGAACAGATTTTCGAACCCTTCCGGCGCTTGGTCGGCATGACGATACCCGGTACCGGTATGGGCCTGGCTATTTGTCGCCAGATTGTGCGTGCACATGGCGGCGAGATCACCGCCAAACCGCTGGCAAGGGGCGCCAGCTTTATTATCGAATTGCCGCTGGCACCGGTGTCAGTTAACTAAGGCGTAGAGGAAGCCAGATGGCCCATCGTATTTTTCTTGCCGAAGATGACCCGGACGATATTTATTTGTTGGGCATGGCGTTTCGCGAGGCCGGTTATGATGTGAATTTGCAGAATTTTGATCATGGGGGCAAGCTGATTGAGTGCTTGTCGCAGGCTTTTCCCGATCGTTTACCGGAACTCATCATGCTCGATCTCAACCTGCCGGCGCTGGATGGCAAGAATGTCTTGCGTACAATCAAGGCACAGGATGCCTTTTGCACCATTCCGGTGGTTGTATACACCACTTCCACGTCGGAAAAAGACATTGCCGACGTTTATGCTTTGGGTGCAAACGCCTACATGGTCAAATCGCCTGATTATGCTGAGCAGCTGCGTAAAATTCGCATATTGTGTGAATATTGGTTTGATTCTGTGCAGTTGCACAAATAAGCGTGATCTATACTGGATATGCCTACGGAGGAGAAGGCATTTTCGGCGCATTGTTCGCGTGTAAATCACCCAGAAGAGGATGTATCAGTGAAAGAAGTAAGCGGGGAGAAAGCTACCCGTTCGGTCTTGATCATTGAAGATGACCCGGACGACGTCTACCTGATTCAGGAGTTGATGCGGGGTGATGCCTATTACCAATATAGCTTTATCCATTGTGACACATTGCATGCGGGTTTGATGCAACTCGAACAGCAGCGCTTCGATATTGTGTTACTTGATTTGGGGCTGCCCGATTCAGAGGGCCTCGATACGCTCGATACTTTTGTGGGCGCACACACGCAAACCCCTGTGATTGTGCTTACCGGCGTGAAAGACGAGCAGCTGGGTGAGCAGGCCATACAGCAAGGGGCCGAGGACTATCTTCCCAAACGGATCGTAAGCGGCGAACTGCTGATGCGCGCCATTGCCTATGCCATTGAACGTCACCGCCTGGTGCTTGAATTGCGCACCAAGGCCGAGCAGGACCCCCTCACCGGTTTGCCGAATCGTTCGATGATTTACGACAAACTGGAATTTATGATCAACCAAAGTGAGCGCACGGGGCGTCCCTTTGCGTTGGTGATGCTGGACATGGACAAGTTCAAGGAAGTCAACGATACCCTGGGGCATCGTTTTGGCGACGCGCTCCTCAAGGCCTTTGCATCACGTATTCAGAGCATCATGCGCCGCTCCGATTATGTGGCGCGCTATGGCGGTGATGAATTTTTTATGATCGTGGCCAACTACGACAGCAGTGAAGAGCTGCAGGAATTGATGCAGCGCAAACAACAAGCCCTGAGCGAGCCCTATCGCTTTACTTATAAGGATCAGGTGGTTGCCCAGCACGCCAGTGTCAGTATCGGCGCCATGCAGTGGGAACGGGGTATGCGTGCTGCCGACATGTTGGAGCGGGCCGATCAGGCCATGTATCGTTCCAAACGTAAACAGTTGGGTGCACTGACTTTTGTATGATATATAACAGCCCCCTCAGTTAGATTTTACGGACGCATACATGCAAGGTTTCGTGTGGGAGTGGTTAACGAACTATAAATTGAATGTTGCGTTAACAGCATTGCTCATCATCATTTATCTGCTATTTCGCTTTACTCTCGGGCCTCGTATTCGCGCCAAAGCCGAGCATGGCCGGCTTAAAGACGACGCCATCACCAAAGCGCTTTCTGCCTTTAACGTCATTCTTACGCTGGCGACTGTGTCGTTGGCGTTTATCATCTGGGGCTTCGATTTCAAAGGCCTGTTGACGCTCTCAGCGAGTATTCTCGCCGTTACCGGTGTGGCACTTTTCGCCGGCTGGTCCTTGCTCAGCAATATCACGGCTTTTTTTGTGCTGGTGGCCCATGCCTCGTTTCGGCGCGGTAATTACGTGCGCATTCTGGAGGGTGATAACTACATTGAAGGGTATGTCTCTGAAATCAATCTGTTTAACACCAAACTCATCAGTGAAAATCGCGAAGTGGTGATTTATCCTAACAATCTGATTCTGGCGCGCCCTGTTGTGGTGAACCCGCGCGAGCACCTGAATACGGCGGGTAAGTTGCCACCGGCAGTGCGTCCCGAAGACATACCCAACGAAAAGCCCAAACAAGACTGAAAGTACTAATCCTGAGAGGCGAAGATGTCTTATCTTGTTCCCACACGCGCGCAGATCGCCGAGTTATCTGAGCTTGATCCGTCGCAGCCCATCACGATGCTCAATCTTTTACGCTTTCACCCCCGCGCGGTTTACAAGGATGGGGATCGGGGTTGCAGCGGGCGTGAAGCCTATGGGATTTATATGCATTCGGCGCGCGGCATGATCGAGCATCTCGGTGGCAGTCTCGTAAGGCAAAGTAGCGTATTGGCGGGGGTCATTGGGCCAGAGGATGACGTATGGGATGAAATGCTGCTGGTCAGCTATCCCAATGTGGTGGCCTTTCAGAACATGTTGCGCGATCCGGATTATCTCGCCATCGTGATGCATCGCACTGCAGCACTTGCGGACTCTCGTTTAATCTGCCTGAAAGGCTGATCAGGCATTGAGGGATTCGACAGCGCTCAGGCATCGGGTGTAGTGCTGTTGGCCCGCGATCACCGTTGCCGCGATACTGCGCTCGTCGCCCAGCATCATCAGGGCAAACAGACTTTCTTCCAGCGTCGTGCACGCCTGCTGTTTACGTTTCAGTAAGGGCGTGCTGTGCAGGTCGAGCACCACAAAATCCGCTTCTTTGCCCGCTTCCAGTGAGCCAATGTATTGTTCCAATCCCAAACTGCGCGCATTGCCCAAAGTGGCCATATAAAAGGCACGTAAAGGGCAAAGTGACTGGCCTTGCAACTGGAGGACTTTATACGCCTCGTGCAGTGTGCGCAGCATCGAAAAACTCGTGCCACCGCCCACATCGGTCGCCATACTGGTGATCACCCCGTCGGCATGCAGCTGCGCAAGATCAAGCAGGCCACTGCCAAGAAACAAATTGGACGTAGGACAAAACGCAATGCGTGTGCCTGTTTCAGCCAGGCGCTGTCGCTCGCGTGCGCTCAGGTAAATGCCATGTGCCAGAGTCGTCCGGGGGCCCAGCAGCCCGTAGTGGTCGAAGACGTCGAGATAATCCCGTGCGTAGGGATGCAGCTGTTTGACCCATGCCACTTCTGCCGGATTTTCTGCGATGTGGGATTGCACATAGAGCCCCGGGAATGCCTGGTTGAGTGCGCCAATCGCCTCCAGCTGTGCGGCACTGGAGGTCACCGCAAAGCGTGGTGTGAGCGCGTAGTGCAGGCGCCCGCGTTGGTGCCAGGTCTCGGCCAGGCGCAGACTTTCCTGATAGGCGCGTTCGGGCGTGTCGCACAGCGCCTCGGGCGCATGTTGATCCATGGCTACCTTGCCGGCAATCAGGCGCATGTTGCGTGTTTCAGCGGCTGTAAATAGGGCCTCCGCGGAATGCGGGTGTACGGTCGCAAAGGTCATCGCCGTGGTGGTGCCATGACGCAGCAGTTCATCCAGATATACCTCGGCCATTTGGCGTGCGTATGCGGGGTCGGCAAATTTTTGCTCTGCGGGAAAGGTGTAGTTATTCAGCCAGTCGAGCAGTTGCTTGCCATGGGAGGCAATGACCTCGGTTTGCGGGTAATGATTGTGCGTGTCGATGAAACCGGGCAGGATCAGATGGTGTGCAAACTGTTCGCGCTTGAGATGCGCCGGTGCCTGTGCCAACACTTCCGATGCGGGGCCGCAGGCCTTGATACGCGCGTGTTCAACCCATAAGGCGCCATCGCGTATGAAGTGGCAGGCGGCGGCACCATGTGTTTCGGGGTCGTTGGTGAAGTACAGCAGGTCGCCTTGATAAATGGCGATATCGGAACTGGGGGCGAAAGCATCCATGATCGTCTTCCCATAATAAATCGACATGCTTAATACTAGCAGACGCCCGAAAAAGTGTAGTGCTGCAAATGCGTGCCCAGCATTCTTGTTTGCACTTTTTTGGGCCCTCTGATGCCGGCCCACAGCGGGCTGAATAGGGTGTTGCAGCGACTGTGAAATCATGTTTCATTTCGCCCTGCACCATTTGGTCAAGATCTCCCGCTTGTGCGATAATCCGCGCCTTTTTGGCGTCGGGTGGCACGATTTACGCTTACTTGATCGCGCACCCGGTGCAATCCCGGTGTCCCCTTGGACCCGCCAAGCACAACCGCAGTACGAACAAGGCTACATCATGCATCGCATACAACTTCAGAATATGAGCAAGCATTACCCCGGTTGTATCGCGAATGATCGCATCAGCATGGCGGTCATGCCGGGCGAAATTCACGCGCTTCTGGGTGAGAACGGTGCCGGAAAAAGCACGCTGATGAAAATGATCTACGGCATCGTGAAGCCGGACGCAGGCCAAATAATCTGGCAGGGTAAACCCATCGCCATAAGGGGGGCGCAGCACGCGCGTGCACTTGGTATTGGTATGGTGTTTCAGCACTTTTCACTGTTTGAGACGCTCACCGTTGCCGAAAACATCGCGCTGGGATTGCCGCGTGAGGCTTCGCGCAATCTGGCCGCACTCAAACAGCGTATTCGCGAGGTGTCTGACACATATGGCATGCATCTGGACCCCGATCGTTTCGTGCACAGTTTGTCGATCGGGGAGCAGCAGCGGGTGGAGATCGTGCGCTGCCTGTTGCAGGACGTGAAGCTGCTCATTCTGGATGAACCCACTTCGGTACTCACGCCCCAGGAAGTTGAACGTCTTTTTGCTACGCTGCGAAAATTGGCGGAGCAGGGTTGCAGCATCCTGTTTATCTCGCACAAGCTCGAAGAGGTTCGCAGCTTGTGCGAGGGCGCGACAATTCTCAGAGCCGGCCGCGTGACGGGAGAATGTCGGCCCAAAGAGGTGAGCGTGACTGACATTGCCCGCATGATGGTCGGTGATGACACGCCTTTGGTCGAAGACTATCAGGGTGCCACCGGCGGCGAGGTTTTTCTGGCGTTGCGAGGGGTGGCGTTCCGCAGTGCCGACCCCTTTGGCTGCGAACTCAAAGACATCTCGCTGGATGTGCGGCGTGGCGAAATACTGGGTATTGCAGGTGTAGCGGGCAACGGACAGGAAGAACTACTCAACTTGATCAGCGGGGAGGCCTTGTTGCAGAACGGGCATATCCGCTTCGCCGGTCAGGAGGTAAACGCCTTGAATCCGGCCCAGCGTCGCCGGCTTGGAATGGGATTTGTGCCCGAAGAGCG
>JBFHUL010000036.1:0-31154 GCA_041590075.1 Oleiphilaceae bacterium | reverse complement strand
GCGGTGAAAATTCGGCAGCTGCGCAACAACACCAATCGACCCCATTATGGCAAACGGAGAAGCGACAATTTTGTCTGCAACACAGGCCATCATATAGCCACCACTCGCTGCGACCTTATCCACGCATGCGGTGAGTGCAATATTACGAGACTTGATGCGATCCAACTGGGCGGCGGCTAATCCGTAGCCGTGCACCATCCCTCCGGGACTCTCCAGTTTCACCACGACCTCATCCTTCTCAGGGCGCGCGATTTCAAGTACCGCGGTGACGGCTTCCCTAAAGGTATCAACCGCCGACGCCTTGATATCGCCATCAAAACTCAGTACATAAACCCGTTTTGTGTCTTCATCTTTATCTGACGGTTTACGTTTCTCGGCTTTCTTTTCGGCTTTACGTTGTTTTTTCAACTGATCCTTGTCGAGTACGCAATCTTCCATATCCTTTAGGGTTTCGTTCAACTTGTCGTTGAGCTTTTCCACATGAAGCTCTTTGCGGTCATGTTTGCGAGACTTAACAGCCGCCCCACCTGCTGCCGCAATGATGAATAAAATGGCCACAACCACCGTGATCGCTTTGGCCAAAAAGATGCCGTATTCGTTTAGAAACTCCACCGTATGACTTCTCCAGATCCGTTTTTCTATAGTTTGCGTACTTGGAAGAGGCATATTAGAGACATTTGATTTGAAAACAAGTGTGTCTATTTAACGCATTCAAACAAGCGTTCGATAGCCTATTGACAAGCATTAGGAGAAACCATAACCTTCCTGCGTGGTTTAGAGGCCGGCTGCCAAAATTATGTGAGGGCTCCGGCTTTGGTTTACCTGCGGGATCAGGTAACAATTGGTATCCGCTGCATGCTTACAGCAGTGTGATCGAAACACACACCTATTTAACGAACTAAGAAGGGTAAACTCATGTCTGTAGCTAATACCTTTGAAACGCTGAAAGACAATTTCAACGCAGATGCGGCTAGCGGCCTCGACCTGGTCTTTCAATTCAACATTGAAGACGACGAAAACTACAACCTGACAATCAAAGATGGTACTTGCGAGCTGGCGAAAGGCGAACACGATGACCCATCTGTCACCCTGATTATGAGCTCAGAGACGCTGCAAGGTATCGTAAGTGGCGAAACCGACGGAATGCAGGCCTTCATGGCAGGCCAACTGCGCGCCGAAGGCGACATGATGTTGGCGACAAAACTGGGCGAACTGTTCAGCATTGGCTAAGTCTGCTCAGTCTTACCAAAGAAAGGCTGTCTTTTGGCAGCCTTTTTTATTGTTCTGACAACGGCACTAACACCAGGCCTGCACCTTTTAACACCAATTCGAAACGCCCTTCGCGCACAGGCATAAATACCGCAGCACCAAAAACTGAACGAATACCCGGCACCCAGCTGCGTTGTTCCAGCCATTCCCAAAGCACCTGGGAGAAAGTCACCTCTGCCCCGAGTTCAATGCCATTCAGAAGGGATTGCTGCGCGCTCTCCCTCTCCCCCATGTACTTGCCATGCACACCCGACAAACGAACAACTGGCTTGAAACCCAGCTTCAGGAGTGGGTCGTGCCACAGCAAAACAAAGGCATCAATCTGCCAATGCGAGCCATAAATATCGCCGCCGAATTCAAAACCATTGTTGTCGATTAAGCGCAAGTGAGCATGCTCCGAGGAGAGAACCGTCACCACGATGCGGGCAAGGGGCGTTTCCTGCCACGCCAGCATGGCACCGCGCGCGAATAAAACGATAAGCAGCACAAACAGAACAAGGGCTATCGCCAGACTACGCCAGCACCATTTTTTCATTATTGGGCGAAAACCAGAGGGAACAGCGCGAGAAAACGCTTTTGCGAGATAAAGAGGCTAAACAGAGTAGCCAATAGATTTGAGACTTTCTTCCGACAATTTAAGTAGTTCATCGTTCAGGGCGTCTTTGTACTTCATACTCTCGATGTAGTATTCCAGTGAAGATAGCGCGTCAGCCAACGTTTCCATAATTTTTTCTTCAGGCGTACCTTCTGCCTCGTACAGCTCATCATTAATGCACTGCAGACAACTCGCCACGATGCGACTGACACGGTCCTGCCCGATCATTACCATCCCGCCACGGATGGCTTCCATAATCTGGCCAATGTTCGCCAAATGCAGGCGATCGCCGTGTGAATCCATAAAAGAGGTGATGGCGCGTTTGGCCAGCGCAAGGCCAGATTCAGATTCCTCAACCACGACTACCCGGGCTTCTTTTAGGTAGGCGTTTTCTTCCTGTTGCCCCTGGCCGCTATGCAGGATTATCTCTGGCTGCTCGCCCGTCTCCTCATAGTACTTGATGGCGTTCTCTACTTTGAGAATCGCATCCGCCACCGTAATCAGTTCACTCTCGGAAATCAGTCGGTCGCTTTCAGACCAGCCTTTCACGACGGACGCCTGATGAGTGCAGACCTCGGCAATGTGTTTCAAATCAAGCATCACCAGAGTCCCACCTAAACGCTCAAGCCCTTGCGCTATGAATTGCAGGTCTTCGGCGTTGGGTTCGGCCCCTCGCTCGAGAATGTCGAGCTTCTCTTTCAGCTGCGCCATCTCTTCCTGAATCGCTTTGGAGAGTGAACGCAATACGTCCACGCCGGGGCCAAACAAGCGTCGACTTTCTTCCTGCAGATCCTTGTCTGTAATCGACAACGGCGTCAGCTCGAACCCACTTAAAGCCTGTTGCACCTGCGTGCTCTGGTCTCCGCTCAAGGCAAGAATATAGAGTAAGTCCTTGCGCAGCGAATCAGGTGCCGACTTGGAACCTACTACCCGCCCTATGAGCGCCATCTCCCGCAGGTATTTTTCTACTTTCATAAACAGGCGCTTGCGCGCGTCGTTGACTTGCATCTCCTGATTACGAAGCGTATCGGTGGCAAGTGCTACCAGGGCCCAGAATTGCGCCAGAGGCTCTCCAGCACACAACCGCGCACAACCCACGGCTGCGCGGTGTATAAGGCGATAGGAAATCGTGGGATTGCGGTCTCTGAGCATATCCAGTAATCCCACCTGATACATATGGCGGTATCGCTTAGCGTGGTGCTCAAAATCGTCGGAGTTGGGGGCCTGATCTAGACCCAGCATTGCCGCGATATCGAAGTTGGCCGCATTCGCGAATTCAAAAAAATGGGATTCTGGAAATGGCTTGGCGTTGCGCGCCCGTCGTAGTTCGTTAATAGAGGGTAACAGCAGTTCAGGGTGGTCGTCTTTGCGCGAACTGAAGTATTCGGTATACCGTCGCAGGATAAAGATCGCATTACTCAAACTGGATAGCAGGCCATTTTTATCGTCGTTAGCCCCAACCGGCACTTCGTTACCCAGTGCTACCGCTTCCTGACACAGGAGCACACAGCCCTGCACTTCAACTACAACAAAAATGCCGCGTAACTGGTTGAGGTAGTCGATACAATTTTGCAGATCTTCACCACTATCACGATTTTCCTGAAACCGGCTGAGGCTAGACTCTGCCTGCTGAATAGTCGCTTCGATCTCGGGTTGAACTAACTCAATGGAGCTTGCCTTATTGGACGAGTTGGCCATATTGTCTGTTGCAAGCTCCATGACAGATGAAAGAATTACTCAAACACGAAACCGAATGAAGTTTCGCTTCTTTATTATTAATTTATATCACACTTTTTTAGCTTAACAAGCGGAGCTCTGTTTCATTCTCAGATCAGTGTGTAAGTGAGCGGTTGTTCTACAGGCTACTCACTCCGCCAAATTACTTGCTCGCAGGATTTCGCAAGTTTGTCCAAGTAGGCTTCGTGCGCGTCTCGCTCAGTGGCGCCGGGAGACACGACCCGAAGTCTCGCTCTATCCGCTGGTAAGCGACGAATGCCGGAGGCCTGCCCACCGCTATCTTCTTCGGAATCCAGCGACAAGGCGGTTTGACCACCGCTCAGCAGAAGGTATACATCAGCCAGGATTTCAGCATCAAGCAAGGCCCCGTGCAGGTCACGGTGACTGTTATCAATACCGTAGCGCTTACACAGCGCATCAAGGTTATTCTTTTGCCCCGGGTGTTTTTTCCGGGCCATCGCCAGAGTATCCAACACACCACAGATGGAGGACACATGGGGTAAGGCAGGTTTGAGTAGGGAAAACTCATGATCAATAAACCCCACGTCAAACGCAGCGTTGTGGATCACCAGCTCCGCACCGCGAATAAAGTCGACAAAGCCCGCTGCGATCTCCACAAACTTTGGCTTGTCGGCAAGATACTCGTTAGTAATACCGTGCACAGCAATCGCTTCTTCTTCCACTACGCGTTCGGGATTGATGTATACGTGGTAGTGATTCCCGGTTAACTTCCGATCAACCAGTTCAACACAACCGATTTCGATAATACGGTGCCCCTGTTGGGGATCGATGCCGGTGGTTTCAGTATCGAGTACAACTTGTCTCATCTACATAATTCTCGCTGTTTTTATCGCCGCCTTGATGCCACCTCAGGCTTCACGCAGTTGTTCACAGCCCTGATTAGCCAGAGCATCCGCTTTTTCATTACCCGGATGCCCACTGTGCCCTTTCACCCAGTGCCACTCAATTTCGTGTTGAGACGCCAAGCTATCGAGTTGACGCCATAGATCTGCGTTTTTCACCGGTTTGTTGGCCGAGGTTTTCCACCCCTTCTTTTTCCAATTATGAATCCATTCAAGAATACCCTTACGAAGGTATTGGGAATCAGTATGCAGGGCAACCCTGGAAGGTTTTTTTAGTGCCTCAAGCGCCTTGATAGCGGCTAGTAATTCCATACGATTGTTCGTGGTTTCGCGCTCGCCACCAAACATTTCTTTCTTATGCGCGCCGGCGACCAGCAATGCGCCCCATCCACCAGGCCCAGGATTTCCTTTGCAGGCCCCATCGGTATAGATATCAATTTGAGACAATGTAGTTTCACCGTTTCCGCATACTGCGACGCTATTGTTCGGGGCCGTGAGTATGCTTGACCTGATTAGCCAATGGCAAGCCCACGACTTTGGCTTTTTTTCGCCACCGCGGAGAAATGCTGATACGTGAACCCACCTGCTTTTGAGCGAGAATTGTGTAGTACGCTCCTAACGGAACTTTGTGATTGAGGATGTTTTCAAGCCATGAAAACCGATTGATGATCCTTTGACTGCTGATTGGCGGCGTAAAGAAATGGTAGCGCACTTCGCCTACCTTGAAGTCCAGCAGGCTTAACCAGTCTTCAACTCTGCGGCCGGATAAAAACCGCGTATTCCAGGGTGCCGGTTTCGCCCGCGAAAGTTTGCGCCGCACCCCCCAAAAGCCGAGAGGATTAAACCCGACGATCAGTAAATAGCCCGACGATTTCAGGGAGCGAGATGCCTCTCTTAAAAGTTGATGCGGATCAGCCGTGGTATCGAGGCTGTGATGCAAAATCATTAGATCGACCACATCCCGATCCAATGCCAGCTCGTCGGCAGCGGAAACCACCACATTGTCGGGAAGATCCGGCTCCCAGCGGTTCAAGACGTAAAATTTGTGACCAAGATTGGTACCGTTACCAACAGGAATGCGATGGGAGACACCCAGTTCAGCCTGATGTACACCAAACACCTGACGTACGCTATGTTCAATCACCGGCCGTTGGCTTGCCAGCAGAGCACGCCCGAGCGTGCTCTGAAACCAAAGTTCTAACTGCTGCTGAACGTCGTCACCTTGTGAGAGCGCTGCCGTAGAGTGTTGCATGTTTTACCCCGCTATGCCGGATCAAAGCGACTGGATGTGATTGAAGCGGCAACGTTATACTGTGCCACATCCGTTAACAAAAATAGTGTGTCACGCATGATGTTACAAGTCTGCCCTATCCCCGCTTTTTCAGATAACTATATCTGGTGTGTCAGCGATCCCGAGACCCATCAGGCAGTGGTGGTGGACCCCGGCGAAGCGGCTCCGGTTTTCGCCCACCTGGAGTCTCACAGCCTGAATCTGCAGGCAGTGTTAGTGACCCATCATCATCCGGATCATGTCGGCGGCGTCTCACCACTGGTAGAAGCTTTCGATTGCCCGGTGATTGGCTCAAAACATGCTGCGTATAAAGGCATTACCCAAGCCTACGAAGACCAGCAGCAGTTTGCACTGTTTGGCACGCCCTTTACGGTAATCGACGTACCCGGTCATACCCTCGATCACATCGCGTTTTATTCGCCAGCAGATACGGGCCGACATCAACTCCCCTGGCTTTTTTGTGGGGACACCTTGTTTTCAGGTGGCTGCGGAAGAATTTTCGAAGGCACGCCTGAACAAATGTGGTCGTCATTGCAACGCTTAGCGCGATTACCGGATAACACGCTCGTGTTCTGCGCCCATGAATATACCCTAAGTAATTTACGTTTTGCGCGACACACCCTGCCCGCCGACGAAGCGATCGCGGCGTACGAAGCGCGCTGCAAGACCAAGCGCGATCGGAACCTCCCGACTGTGCCTTCGGATCTGGCAACAGAAAAACGCATCAACCTGTTTCTCCGCGCTAAAGATCTTGAGCTGGCAGCGCGCCTGGGTGTCGAGGTCAATACAGATAAACCGCCGGAACTCGCTACGTTTACGGCGCTTCGCAAGGCCAAAGACACTTTTTAATCAACGCCCTTTGTTACATTCCTGTTATTTTTTTATGGATTAGCGGTGTTGCCATTGACCCTTTCAGGCAGTCTTTCTAGACTCTCGACTCTGCCGTACCCACTACGATCCACTTGAGTTCTCATGTATCGCATTCTATTCCTAGTGCTGAGCTGTCTACTGGCAAGCTGTAGCAGCATTTTACCGCGAGATATCACGCAACAAGACTCGCCCTCAAACACCAGTGAACTACACGACGGCACAAAGGCAAACGCTGAGCCGCCTGACGCTTCGCATCACCAAGTTTTCGAACAAGACACGGCAAAACCGGAAGAAAGCCATGCCGTACATGACCTGCCACCACAAAGTACGGCAACGAATACTCCGGCTGGCGAATCAATGCCAAACAATGAAGATGTGCAGCCTGCTCTTGTAACCGATTCAGTCCAGGATGTCGCCCCGCAACGCCACTATATCCCGCACCATCAGAAAGCACCCCGGCTCGCGGAAACCCCCTCTCTGAAACGCTACCTCGATAGTTTTTTCGACCAAAACCGGGCCCCAGCACTCAAACCGGGCAGCCAGGGCCGCGATTTCTCAGCCTATGGTTTCATTACCCCAACTGATTCACTCGAAGATTTAGTGAATGAAGAACTGGCCTCGCTGCGTCCACAATTGGTGCCCGAGGGCACAGGCAACCTTTTTGATCGTATTCGACAAGGATTCCGTTTGGACTTATCCAGCACCAACCCGCGCCTTGCGCAGCAGTTTGAGTGGTATGCGGGCAATCCGGATTATCTCGACCGAACGTTTTCTCGTGCTGCACGCTATCTTTACCATATCGTAGAGCGGCTTGAAGAAGAGAACATGCCGCTGGAGTTAGCCTTACTACCCCTGGTTGAGAGCGCCTACGACCCCTTTGCCTACAGCCATGGTCGCGCGTCCGGTCTGTGGCAGTTTATTCCGGGTACGGGCCGTATTTACGGCCTTAATCAAACCTGGTGGTACGACGGTCGGCGCGATGTGCTGGCCTCCACCCAAGCAGCCATAGAATACCTGCAATATTTACATAAGCGCTTCGATGGTGACTGGTTGCACGCCCTCGCCGCCTACAACTCCGGCTCGGGTCGCGTCAGCCAAGCCATTAAACGCAATCGAAAAGCGAATCGCCCTACCGATTTCTGGTCGCTTAAACTGCCTCGTGAAACGCGCGCCTACGTGCCTAAATTGCTGGCCATTGCAAAACTTGTAGCAAACCCCGAACTGTACGGCATCACGCTCAACCCCATTCCGGACAAACCCTATTTCGCTGTGGTGGATATCGATGCGCAAATGGATTTGGCCCACGCAGCAGAATTGGCCCAAATAGATATCGAAGAGCTCTATCGCCTCAACCCCGGTTTTAATCAATGGGCAACCGACCCTTTGGGCCCCCATCGCTTACTGGTGCCCGCCGACAAAGCAGAACGCTTCAGACAGGAGATCGCCAAGCTGGATCCCAAAGAGCGCATAACCTGGCAGCGCTATGCGGTGCGCTCTGGCGATTCATTAATCAAAATCGCCAAACGTTTTCACACAACGCCAGCCTTGATTCAGCAGGTGAACAAACTGCGTTCAAACCTGATTCGGGTAAATCAGAAACTACTGATTCCCGTCGCCTCCGAAAACAGCGGTTTTTATGGTCTCAGCGAATCTAATCGCCTGATGCGAAAACAACAACACTACCGAGGCAGCGAAGGCAGTGTGAAGATTGTGCATCACGTCCAGGCGGGTGATACCTTGTGGGATTTATCCCGCGCCCACAGGGTGAGTGCACGCTCCATCGCCAAGTGGAACGGACGTGCGCCGACTGACGTATTGCGCCCGGGGCAAAAGCTCGTGATCTGGTCACGCGCTGAGTTGCAATCGGCACAGGAGAGTAACCTGCCTCGGGTCGATGAACGCTCCATGATTAAACGCATCGGCTATCGCGTGCGCAAGGGCGATTCACTGGCACGGATCGCGAGTAAATTCAGCGTGAGTATCAAGGATTTGATTAACTGGAATAATCTGGATCGCCGGCGTTATCTGCAGCCGGGGCAAAAACTCACTATTTACGTCGACATCACTAATAGCTAAGACTTTGACGCCAGCACCGTAAGCGCCAGCTTTGCCTGATCCACGAAACGGCTGAAGCCTTCAAAGTTCTGCTGCGAGAGTGGTCGTTTGGACACGCCCATGTCCGCATAAATGATCGCCACTTTCTTTCCTTTAGCCATCAAGGGCGCGATAAAAAAATCGTCGACATGAGTCAGACCGCGATATTCCGGCGTGATGTATTGAGTGACGCGGCGGTGCCCTTGGTACCCCGCCCACACCGGGTGATCTTCTTCAAAAAGGTTGTACAGAAATCCGCTCAGGCTTTTTTGATAACGCAGTTGAAAAGTCTCACGCCATTTCTCCGTCCCCACGCCCACCGCATATTTGGCAACCAGCTTGGTACGTGACTTATCGAATACAGCCAAACAAACGCGTTCCAGCCCCACGCCCTTATTGAGACCACTTAACAGCATTTTGAAGACACTGTTGATATCGAACTGCGTCATCAAAGTTTTGGAAATTTCTTGCAGCACTTCCAACTGGAGATTCGGATCTGGCTGCAGCAGGGGTGTTTCTTCCAGCTGATTCTTAGCGGTTTTGACCGGCCCTTTTGACTTGCTGTCGGGTATCAGGCCATTCAGGGCAGCCTTGCCAAAATGGGACACGGCTTCACAGGCTTCATCGGCCGTATTTAACATGCCTGCGCGTGCATCGCTCTCCTTAATGTCTTTAAACTTGGCGATGCGCGCCACAACGTCCTGCACTTCGGGCGAGTCCCAACCAAATTGCGCAACGCGACTGATTTCGTTACCCAGCTGTATTGCCACGACAATATCGCTGGGCTCTTCCGGCGCCGACAGCACTTCGTTCACCAGGCCTTCAATGCGCCATTGTTTCATCAGCGTTTTTGACAAGCGCGTTAAACTCACTCCCAGCACACGCTCGGCAATCTTGTTTTTTTCCTTTTCCGTGGTCGTGGTTTCGAGTTGAAGCTTCATTTCTTTGGCGTCGTCTTCGTCCATGCCGAGTATCAGTAACTCGGTGAGATGACTCAGCAAGGTGGCAACAAACACCTCTTCACGTTTCCAATCAGGTAGCTGTTCACACAAGGCTTTCGCCTGGGTTGCAGCGTGTAACACCATCGCCAGGCGCTCCATGAGCATGGGCGATGGCGTATCCTTGAGCACAGCTTCGAGCACTTTCAACGACAGACACATTGAGCGGATATTCTTAAAGCCAATATTAAGGATGGCCCGACTCACTGTCGTAACGGGAATGGTACTGGCATTGAATTGAACAGAATTTCCAATTTTAATGATGTTAGAGGTCAGATTAGGGTCTTTGAGAATCACATTAGCTAACTGCATCGCCGATGACTCATCGGATAAGGTAATGCGATCCAGCTCTTTCAGCAGCGTCGATAACACCGCCGCTTCATTGCGCTCCAAAAGACGCATCCATCCATGTAAACCCCTCATTGCTGCAAACCCCAACTACTTGTCATGTTTTGAATTTAATATTTGAGTCTAGCAAGCGCACTTGATACTGCTAGCTTTTCTGTGATCTGAAAATCACAACGCTTTTGCCTTACTACACCGCTTTATTTGACGTAAAATGCCGCTTCTTTTCCTGCAGCAAACAAGCATAAAGGCCCCATGAGTTCAGCAGCCAAGTCTTCCAACCATACTCCCATGATGCAGCAGTACTTCAAAATAAAGCGTGAGCATCCCAATGAGCTTGTGTTCTACCGCATGGGCGACTTTTATGAACTGTTTTATGAAGATGCAAAAAAAGCAGCGGCCCTGCTCGATATCACACTCACCGCACGCGGCAAATCCGGCGGAGAGCCGATTCCCATGGCCGGCGTCCCCTTTCATGCTGCCGAAAACTATATTGCGCGCTTGGTACGCGCCGGCCATGCCATTGCCGTATGCGAACAGATAGGCGATCCGGCGACCAGCAAAGGTCCGGTAGAACGACAAGTAGTGAGAGTGGTAACACCCGGCACACTTACCGATGAAGCCTATCTGGATGAACGCAGCGACAGCCTCCTCGCGGCACTCCATTTTGATCACAATGCGAATTTCGGCCTGGCATGGATGGATTTGAGCGCCGGCCGCTTTCATGTTGCCGAACTCAGAGGTCTCGACGCCCTCACCAGCGAATTACAACGCCTGCGACCTGCCGAGCTGCTGGTCAGCGAAGAGTGCCCTTACTCAGAAGTTCTGGAACAACACCGCGGCGTACGCCGCCAGGGGCCTTGGCTATTCGACCTGGATAGTGCGCACAACACACTGAATCAGCACTTTGGCACACGCGATCTGAGCGGTTTTGGATGCGAACACCTCAAGCTCGCCATTGGCGCTGCCGGCTGCCTACTGCAATATGCCAAAGAAACGCAACGCAACCAGCTCGCGCATATCCGGCATTTATCGAAAGAAAGCCGCAGTGACGCCATATTACTTGATGCGGCCAGCCGGCGTAATCTCGAAATCGACACTAACCAGCAAGGCAACACCGACCACACACTAGCCTGGGTGATGGATAAATGCCACACCGCTATGGGTAGCCGCTTGCTGCGACGCTGGCTGAATCGCCCCATAAGAAATCGCGACACCTTGATCGCCCGCCAACAAAGTGTGGGCGAGTTACACGAAGGCTACTACTACGAAAACCTGCAAGACACCTTGCGCCACATTGGCGATATTGAACGTATTCTTGCGCGCGTCGCACTTCGCTCAGCGCGACCCCGAGATCTGTCCCGATTGAGGGACTGCTTTGTGGCACTGCCGGATGTGCAAAACCAGCTTGAAGCATTGAACGCGCCGCATTTACAGCAACTCAAAACCAGGATAAGTGATTTCCCTAATCTGGCTGATTTACTTTCTCGCGCGATTATCGACAATCCACCTGTGGTAATCAGAGATGGTGGAGTCATCAAGGAAGGCTTCGATGCTGAACTCGATGAATTGCGCAATATCAGCAGCAACGCGGGGCAGTTTCTGGTTGATCTGGAGACCCAGGAAAAAGAACGCACGGGTTTGTCCAGTCTGAAAGTCGGCTACAATCGTGTTCACGGTTATTACATCGAAATCAGTAAGATACAGGCTGAACAAGCCCCTACGGAATATATTCGCCGCCAGACCCTGAAAAACGCCGAGCGCTTCATTACCCCCGAACTCAAGGCGTTTGAAGACAAGGCATTAAGCAGCAAAAGTCGCGCACTCACCCGCGAAAAAGCCCTTTACGAAGACTTGCTGGAGCAACTCAATACAGAGCTCGAAGCCCTGCAACAATGCGCAGCGGGACTCAGTGAGCTCGACGTGCTGTGCAACTTTGCCGAACGTGCCACTGCACTAAACCTCAAGGCACCTGATTTTACCGATGACGCCGAACTCAAAATTGAGGCGGGTCGCCATCTGGTGGTCGAACAGCTCATCGATGACCCCTTTGTGCCAAACGACCTTCATATGGATTCGGCGCGCCGCATGCTCATAATTACGGGGCCCAACATGGGCGGTAAATCCACCTACATGCGGCAGGTTGCCCAGATTGTACTGCTCGCTGGCACAGGCAGCTTTGTACCCGCAGACCGAGCACTGATTGGTCCAATCGACCAGATCTTCACCCGCATGGGAAGTGCCGACGATACCGCCAGTGGCCGCTCAACCTTCATGGTAGAAATGACCGAAACCGCCAACATCCTCAACAATGCCACCGAGAACAGCCTGGTCCTGATGGATGAAGTAGGTCGCGGAACCAGCACATTCGACGGGCTGTCTATTGCCTGGTCATCGGCACGTTATCTCGCCTCTCAGTTAAAGGCCTTGAGTTTGTTTGCAACCCATTACTTTGAAATGACACAGCTGCCCGAAGAGATTGAAGGTGTCGTGAATGTTCATCTCACAGCGACCGAACACGATGACAACATCGTGTTTTTGCATAACGTCCTGGACGGCGCCGCCAGCCAAAGTTATGGTCTGCAGGTCGCCAAACTCGCAGGCCTGCCGCCTGCCGTAATTGGCGACGCGCGCCTGCAACTCAAAAAACTGGAAACATCCACACCTCAGGCCGTACACTCCGATGAGCCGCCCGCGGTGCAGCAAGACCTTTTCCAAGCCCAGGAAACCATTATTGAACACACACTGCGCGAGATTGACCCCGATGACTTAAGTCCGCGCCAGGCATTGGAACTGATTTATACGCTCAAATCGGAATTGCCAGTCCGCTAAAGCCTCTACAGCAATAAAGCACGCGTCTTAGCTTGAACCGGAGTAAGTACGGTCGTAAAATAGCGCGCCCTGATGAACACGCGCGCTGAGCCACTGTCACGAACGGCCCAGCCTGAAGAGACCAACAAATCCGGGAACTCCCTATGACATTTGTAGTGACTGAAAACTGTATTAAGTGCAAATACACCGATTGTGTTGAAGTTTGCCCTGTGGACTGTTTTTACGAAGGTCCGAACTTTCTGGTCATCGATCCAGACGAGTGTATCGATTGCGCCCTGTGCGAGCCCGAGTGCCCGGCAAATGCCATTTTCTCGGAAGACGAGCTACCGGCAGATCAGGTGAAGTTTATCGACATTAATGCCGAACTTTGCCAGACCTGGCCGAACATCACCGAGCAGAAAGATCCGCCTGCCGATGCAAAAGAGTGGGATGGCGTACCCGGCAAGTTCGAACATCTGGAACGCTGACATCTCGTACTCGCAATTTCAGATCGAATAAAGAGCGATTGGTTTTCCAGTCGCTTTTTTTATGCCCCGGCGCCAAGCCCGCACGCAGCAGGTGCCCCAAGCTCTCCGGCACACTCAGCCTACCAAAAAATCTCGGTATTCCGCGTTATTCAATGGGGCCAGCACTTGGCAGACACCAAAGCCCACCCTACGACGCCACTGCATACAATGGCTCACCGCAGCGTCGGCACTGGTACCGGGCCTTTCTCCGGCTCACCTTGCCATGACGGATGGCGCTCAAACGATGAATTGTGTCCGGGCAGGAACAACGGTAATCGAAATAACGTACGGTACGGGCGTTTTCAGTCTGGAACTGATGGGTGACACGCGCTTCTTTCTGACCCAATACCTCACACATCACATACTGCCATTCTTTGCCATGCGGTCGTATCTTCGTTCCATAATGGCTATAGGCAACAAGATGCGCCACTTCATGCGGCACCACCTCATCGATAAAGGCTTGGCCATAGCGCTCTAACAGCGCCGCGTTAAAACGCAATTCGGCTAAGGTATCGCCTCGCCGACCATAGCGAATCTGTCCCGCGGCCCGGCCGCGTAAATTCATCACAACCTTTTCATAAGCAAACGCCCTCCCGAAATGCAGTGCTGCGCGGCGCAGACAATCTTCGAGCGCGTGATTGAGCCGGGTTGGGAGAGTGATGTGTGTTACGTCGTTCATGAATACCTGATGATCGATCTATAAAGGTGCATGCCAGGAGTGATTAAGCTAAGATGCCGCGTTTATTTCAGGGGTTTACGGCGCGGGTAGTGTACCAAACATGTACGAATTGACGATATTTACAATCAGCATTCTCGTCACCACCGGCTTTCTTGCCGGCATCATCAATACCATGGCAGGAGGCGGCTCCAACCTCACCATTCCCGCCCTGATGGTGATGGGCTTACCCGCTGACCTGGCCAATGCCACAAACCGTGTGAGCGTGCTGCTGCAATCCCTTACTGCAAGCAAGGGGTTTAAACAGCATGGCATGCTTGAAATGCCGGATCTCAAAAAGATTGTTGGGTTAACGCTGGTGGGTGGCCTGGCCGGAGCCTCCTGTGCCTCTTATATGCCGCCAGAATATCTGAAGCCGGTTCTGCTACTCGCAATGATTACAATGGCAGCAATCATTTTGTTTCGCCCCGGCGTTGTTGCGCCGCCCGAAGGCACCCTGCCTAATGAAGTCAGCGCAACACCAAGCTCCATTCCAATGTTACTGCTGGCGGGTTTTTATGGCGGTTTCGTGCAAGCGGGCGTGGGGTTTATTTTGTTGGCGGCCGTTGCAGGTAGCTTACGTTACGATCTGGTTCGCGCCAACGCCCTCAAAATTGTTTGCACCGCTGCATTTACAATCTTGTCGTTGGCAATATTCGTCTGGAATGATCAGGTCCTGTGGGTGCCAGGACTGATCCTCGCAGCGGGCTCAATGATCGGCGCGCATCTAGCGGTAAAGATCACCATACAGCTAAGCCAGAAAGCGCTTAAATGGTTCTTGTTTATTATGACCATCGTTGCAAGTTTGGCCGCGTTGATATTCTAAAATTTGCCCCATTGAAAGCGCAGGCTTGGCTATACTGAGTCCACGCCCTCAAACATTGGTACTGCGTGTCCGCAGTCTGCATTCAGGAGTTTTTCGATGAGCGCCAAACTACTCACCCTTGCTGAAGTGTGTCAACTACTTGATAAACCGGAAGTAACCGTAAAGCGGTATGCACGCGAGAGCCTGCTTCCGTCGGTTAAGGAAGGTCGGGAACTAAAATTTCCGGAAGACGCAGTAAAACGCTATATGGAAATCGAGAAGCGCCTGAATTAAGACGCTGACCCTAATAACAGCGGGCGCAATGCCGCCCGCACATCATCAGGAATGGGCTGACTGCATTTGTTTTGATGGTCGAAGTGTACCAATACCGCCATTCCTTTTGCGGCACAGGCATCGTGCTGCCAGACCTCCTGATACACTCTAACCGACTTTTCTCCAATACGATCAATGCCGGTTTTTATTGTTACCGGGGCCTGATAGAACAACTCCTGCAAATAATCTACTTCGACTCGAGCAAGAATCAGATTCCAATGCTGAGGGTTCAGATCGGGGACGAATAACTCAAATATGGGCGTACGCGCCTGTTCAAACCATACGGGAATTACCGCATTGTTAATGTGTCCCAGGGCGTCTGTTTCTGAAAACCGCGGCTGAATGTTCAACTCAAGCATAAGACTTCTCACTCAAGAGGGGCTTGATCTCGCTACGCAATCTTACGCAGCATCCACTGATCAATGTAACTGCGCAAACTGAAATCTTCAACGAAGCCACAGTGTCCTCCCTGATCTGCCACCTCTACACGCACACAACCACCGGCAAACTCCGACACCTCGTGGACGAAGGGAATCACCGGATCGTCTTTGGCCCACAGTATACTCGAAGGAATCCGTATCCTGCGCATTTGCTCGGGAGTTAAGCGGTAGCTATCAAAATAACTTTGCAGCGACTCATACTGGGTGTGACGGGTCACCAGATGGTCCGTCATCTCTTTAAGTGAGCGAAACGCTTCGATCTGCGCAGGGGACATTAATTCCGGAAAATGTGAAACCTTCTGATTTAGAGAGCGCTTCCACTTTTTCATAAAGTAACGCGTGTAAAACTGCGGACCCGCTTCCAGAGCCGCGAAGGTAGCCGAGGGATCAACAACCGGGCACACGGCCAACACCTGTGACAAACTCACCGAATCCGGCTCCACAAGCGCCGATTCAGACAGCGCAGCTGCAACCCGCAAAGCAAAATTACCGCCGAGTGAAAAGCCGCAAAGGTGATATTGCGCGTAATTCGTATCACGCATGATGCGCTGGATGACCCCTATCGTTTCATCCAGACGTTGCGCGTGAAACAGACCCTCGTTAAAGCTATGTGATGGGCCGTGGTCTCTGAGATTCAGACACAGCACATCGTAACCGGCAGCGAAACAACTGGATGCGGCAGAGCGCATATAAACGGACTCATGGCTCCCCTCCCAACCATGAATCAGAATAACCAGTTGTTTTGCACCGGCTTTCTGCCTCGCATACAGGGAATGCAGTACAACGTTTTTTCCATCCGACCAGACTTCATCCACGGCGGCCTCAAGCATGGGTATTAGCCGGTGTCTCATGAGCGGCAAACGCCATTTTGCGCTTGCCAAGAGCGATTGCACATGCCGGTTTCTCAAACCCCGTTTCGGCTTGAAGGCAGACCGTTCGATGCCCATCATGCCAAAGATTTTAATGCTTCTTTGCTAAAGGGCTTGAGGGCTTGCAAGTCGCCCTGTTGTATTTTGTTGACCCAATCCGGGTCGACCAATAAAGCGCGCCCAATGGCGACCAGATCGAACTCGTCGGCTTCGAGGCGAGATATCAGGGCATCCAGCTTGGCTGGCTCGGCCTGTTTACGCATATCATGGTTGTCTTCCCCCACGAAAGCACTATCGAGCCCCACACTGCCAACGGTGATCGCCGGTTTTCCCGTCAGTTTTTTTGACCACCCCGCAAGATTGAGTTCCGAACCGTCAAATTCCGGCTCCCAAAATCGTCGTGTACTGGCATGAAACGCATCAACACCGGCTTCGACAAAAGTGGCAAGAAAATCACCAAGCTGCTCGGGGTTAGCCGCCAACTTGGCTTCGTAATTCTGCTGCTTCCATTGTGAGTAACGCAATATGATTGGAAACTCCTCCCCTACCTCACTGCGCACCGCTTTGATAATATCCGCCCCGAATCGAGCACGCTGTGCCAGAGCGCCACCATATTCATCTTCACGATTATTCGTGCCATCCCAAAAGAACTGGTCGATCAGATATCCGTGGGCACCGTGAATCTCTACCGCATCAAAACCAACGCTCTTGGCGTTGCGTGCAGCTTGGGCGAACGCATCTATGGTTTCGGCTATGTCGGTGTGAGTCATCGCTTCGCCATTGGCACGCCCTGGCTTGAATAACCCCGAGGGGCTGTAGCCGGGCACGTCATGATGCGGACCTACGCCAGGCCGCCGCACCGCGCCAACATGCCAGATTTGCGGGGCTATTTTACCTCCGGCTTCATGCACGGCATCTACCACCCGCTTCCAACCAGCCAATGCTGCTTCACCATGCATCGCGGGTACACCCTCGTAACCGTTGCTGGCTTTATGTGGCACGGTAGTACCCTCGGTAAGTATCAGCCCTACACCACCTTCTGCTCGCCGGCGGTAATAGTCGGCGACGTCTTGTGTTGGAATATAACCGGGCGAAAAATTGCGGGTCATGGGCGCCATGACCGTCCGATTGCGAAGCCCTAGTGTCTTTAATGTAAAGGGAGTGAATAACTTGCCTAGTGTGGAATGATCGCGCATGCCAACCTCATAATGTGGACCGTGCACAGAGTCTCGCACTTGTGGCAATCGGTGACAATTGTCATAATCGCCATATTTTTGGCTATTAATGACACCATGACCCAAGCCACGATACTATGCTTTGATCAGGCGCTGGCCACTTCGATTATCGGCCTTAGCGATTTACTCGCCTATTGCGGGATCACCTGGAACTACATCAATCAGGAAGAAATCGATCCGCGCTTTGAGGTCACTCTCGCAAGTGCGAATGGGGGTGCGATTGGCTGCGTAAACGGTATTCAGCTTGCGGTTCATCAGCGCTTGCGTGACTGGCAGCCAACGGAGATTGTGATTGTGCCCACTATCGGGGGCAATATTGAAAAATGTCTCAGCTCAAACCCGGATATCACATATTATCTGCGTACGGCGCATGAACATGGCAGCCTAGTCGCCAGTAACTGTACGGGCGCATTCTTTCTCGCGGAAGCAGGTTTGCTTAACGGGCGCGAGGCCACTACACACTGGGGCTTCGTGGATCAATTCCGCAAACGCTATCCCCTCGTTGATTTGCGGCCGGAAAAACTCCTTACCCGCTCGGGCTCCATACTCTGCTCCGCAGGAGGCCATGCGTGTTTCGATCTCGGTTTATATTTGATTGAACGCTATCACGGCCGGGAGCAGGCAATAAAATCATCGAAATCCTTCGTACTTGATATGGGGCGAACCCGTCAGCTTTCCTACTCTCCTCTTGAGGCCAGCAAGCATCACCGCGATGATCTGGTACGCCGGGTACAAGACTACATCGACCAGCATTACCAACGAGCATTAAGCGCAAAGTTGCTTGCCGATCAGGCAGGTTTAACCGAGCGCACCCTGCTTCGCAGGTTTAAAAAAGCCACAGGTGATACGCCAGCAGCATACGTACAATCTGTACGACTGGAACACGCGAGGCATTTACTGGAAGTGAGTGACTTGGGCATTGCGGAAATTGTGATTCAGGTGGGATATGAAGATTTAAGTTCTTTCACGAAGTTGTTCAAACGCAAAACCGGACTCAATCCAGGCCAATATCGCGATCGCTATGGCGCCCGATTCCGGCTGGATGGCGATACCCAACGCGCGTAGCAGCCTCCTTCACCCCATCCAGTCGCGCATCACCGGGAGACGAAACAGCCTGCCCTGTTTTTCAAACACAATACTGTGTTCACCGATTTCTTTTACCTGAATACCCGAAAAAACCTGACCTTCCCGCAGGTAGATGTTATTGATCATAACGCGCCGGGCATCTGGGATATCAGAGTAGATATGGCTGTTGAATATCAACCGCGGCACGCTGCTCTGAAATCGCGCGTCCAGCTCAGAAAGCAGTTCCACATTGGCATAGGGCGTATCTTGTACACCCGCAGTGTCAATAGGTAACGACGCCACGGTCACCCTTGGTGCGTCGTTCGGAGCCTCTACACCTATGCCGCCAGTTGGCGAATCTGCAGATACCTCAATTGGCTGCGCCTTTGGCGGCACCGTTTGTTCCGCTGTGGCTAACGCAGAAGCACGTTCGGCGTGTACAGGTTCGATCAGTTCCTGATCCAACGCAGGGTTTTGCGTGGCGCGATTTGCCTGTTCCAGATTCTGTGCACGAGCCACGCGCGGACGTATCGTCACAACGGGTTGAGACGGCAAGGTAACAGATGCCGCCATCGCGGTGTCTGCGGCCGATGTGCCGGACTGCGTCGACTTTTCGCGCACCACCTCGACTGATTGAGGCTCTGCACTCGCTGGGAGGGACTCATCATACACTGTTGCCGCGCTTTCTGCGGGTGACCTTTGCTGATTCGCGTAATATATCCAAGCCAGACCCGCCACATTGAGCAATAAGGCAGCCGCGAGCCAATATGGCCAGGTAGGCCGACTTTTTTTGCTGAGCAACAGCATATTATTATGATCTACGAAACCGGGTATTTGCCCCTGATTACGCTCCTGCTCAGAGCGCTTAAGCGCGTCGAGAATGTAAGACATACGCTAGCCTTTACCCAACAGACTGGGGCATTGCGCACCCAATAAATTGTTCATATGAATAATGGTCATGCTGCCAGCTATGCCATCGGGAACCAAGCCGACATGGCGCTGGAACGCCCTCACTTTGTCACTCAAGCTCATACCCGCCTGCAGTGCTTCTCGATTATGTAAGGTCTCCGCCAGCAAACGATCAAGATGTGTTGCCAGCCACTGTTCTTCGTTAAGCTGCCCCGGTCGCACAATCTGCGACTTGTAGGGCGGTAAACGCCAAAGAACGCTGTATTCCCCCAACCAGTGGCGATCAATTTCATCCAGGCTCACCCAAAAGCGCATGCCGTCATGATCAACTTCGGCTTTATCTTCCTTAATCCGCAATAATGCCAGATAGAATTCATTACCCTCGTGATTAAACAGGGTAAGCACTGCTGGTCGGTCCAGACGCAGCAGGCTTCGCCAGTTGCCTTGCTTGTGCAGACAACGTAAACCATTGAGTTCGGCAAATTCACACGCCAGCGTAAAAGGCTCTTGGCCGTAATTCACATTCCAGCGCTCAAACACCGCCTGAAATGCCCGGAATTTGCCCAGGGTCGAGCCCTGACGGTCACTGAGTGTTTGTAAAAACGGAAAGTCGGTGTTGCCACTGGAAGCGCGCATTAATTCCGCAGGGTCACGCGCCGCTTTCAAGTCGGGTGTTTCGGCCTCGGCATAAACCAGGGGATTCTCGGCTGAACTATTGAGTGCTTCCTTGAATTCCTCAATGATAGGATGCTCTCTATCGGGACTCGGTGGTGATCCGGACGCTATGGCATCCGTATTCGTATCTGTTGATGCTTCACCCTCATTGCTCGCAGAGGAGGCCTGCACCAGCGATGGACGCTTCTGCGGTTGTTCGTTAGCCTCGACCACCCTTGCACTGTCGTTGTCGAAAGTCTCTTGTTTTACTTCTGTTTTGCTCGGTGTACCGCGCTGCGAAGGATGCAGGCCCGCGTCAGACTCGCCTGCCGTGGATACGGCCGCAACATCTAAGCCTTCTACAAGCTGTGTAGCTGGCGATAAAAACCAGAATACAGCCAAGACCAAAACAGGCGCCGCCACAACCGCAACCCACCAACGGCGCTGCCCTAGCGCTACACCCATGCGGGTATCACCTTGTATTTCCTGGTGTGCATGCTTGATATGGGATTTCTCAATAACCTCAGATTGCGCTGCATAAGCACCTAGCAACGCACGATCAGCGATCAGATTGATGAGTCTGGGGATGCCCCCCGACAACTTATAGATCAGGTTTACCGCGGGTAAGGTAAACAGCCTGCCCTTGCGCCCGGCTACGGCAAGGCGGCACTGAAGATAGGCCCCCACCTCGACCTTATTCAACTCGGTGAGATGATAGCGCGCCGTAACGCGCTGATTGAGCTGCCGTAATTCCTGCCTGGCAAGTTTTTCTCTTAATTCAGGCTGCCCCAGCAAAATAATCTGTAGCAGTTTCTTTTCTGAAGTTTCGAGATTCGTTAACAGGCGCAGCTGTTCTAGCACATCGACGCGAAGATTTTGCGCTTCATCGATAATCAATACAGTATGTCGATTATCAGCATGTGCCCGAAGAAGGTAATGGTTGATCGCATCGTTTAATACTTTGATGGATGCGGAATCAGCATATGGAATTTTTAATTCGTCGCAGATGGTAGCCAGAAGTTCGCGTGCAGAAAGCTTGGGATTGACCACATACGCTACATCCGTATTTTTAGGCACCTGGTGCAGAAAGCACCGGCAGATAGTGGTTTTTCCGGTGCCAACTTCACCGGTTAGTACCACAAAGCCACCCTGACCATTAACGCCATACAACAGGTGCGCCAAAGCCTCCCGGTGGCGCTCGCTCATGTAGAGATAGCGCGGATCCGGAGCAATGGAAAAGGGTTGTTCTTTTAGCCCGAAGAATTCCAGGTACATGATTAAGCGATCGCGATCAATGGACCGCCCAGCTTAATTAAATTACCCCTATCAAGCAATAACCGTTAATTTGGCTCGGTGACTGCGCACATTCTGTTTCAGCTCGGCGATGCAGTGTTCAAGAGTTTTACTGATTTTCGCATGCGTGCGAATCATGGAAATCTGAGGCCAGGTTGCTCGCTCCCCTTCGAGCATGAGTTCACGCACAAAATCGGGATCAGGGTTAGCCAGAATCTTGGCATAGTGTGCGAGTTTATATCGCGGCGCAATCGTGACGTCGCCATAGTAATTCTGCGTCATCATCGAATAAAACTGTCCGCTGACTTGCCGTACAAGCTGTGACTTCACGTTCTTGCGCAAATAATCACATACAGCACGGCCATGAAATTTCGCTTCGGCCTTGAGCAAGCGGCCAGGCAGCCCCATCCAGCTGTTTTTCGAGCTCTCGTGCTCGTGGTCTAAAAACGGCACTACATGGGGATTTGTTTGGCTGACAATCGAATAATTGACATCATAGAGATGCATCAAGCGCTCTACCGGCAAATCACTTACAACACTGCCGTCCACCCAGCGCAATCGCGGCATGTAAGGCACATTGTGGCCATGCTTGTCTTTTTTCAGTAATTTTACAGGCGGAAATAAGGACGGTACGGCACAGGACGCGAGCGCGGCGCTCCACATAAGAATGTAAGGAGAGGTGTAGCCACTTAGTAACCGGGCTTTTTGGTGGTGCTGTACGGGCGAAACGGTAATATTCACGCTGCGACCGGTGCGTTCGTATGCCTCCTGCATGGTGTATTCGCCCACATAGCTCCGAATATAGTCCTGTAGCTGCCGCTGATCCATAAAGCCCTTGCCTTGAATACCACTGAGCAGGCCCAACCAGCGCCAGGCCTTCATATTATGCGTATTCGGATCAAACAAGGCGGATAATTCCTCGTCGGTATGGGTGCCTATGGTTGCCGCAATAATCGACCCTGCACTCGAGCCCGTAATGACCTGGGGGAGCAGATCCTGTTCCCACAGCGCCTTGACGACTCCAATATGAAAGGCACCCAATGATGCGCCACCACTCAGTAATAGCGCCGGACGCCCAAAGCTGAGCAGAATGTCTTTGAAAAAATCCAGTTTCTTCGCCGCAGGCATGCGCGGCATGTCGCTGTTACACACATATTCGAGACATTCGCAGACTTCGGTAACGTAATCTTCGATTAAACGTTTGGTGCCATAACGGCAATAACGGTACAAGCGAATGTCACCCATATTGCCCAGATCGTGATGCAACCCTTCGCGCAGCGCCCGGGTGAGATCTTCGATTTTTCCTGCCTGCTTGAAACTGCGGAGGAGCTTGAGGCGATCGGAAAGCAATTCATAGTTGTAGATGTCGGACGCAATGTTTTCCTTCCAGCCAACTTTATTCTCCAGCACATCCAGGTGCTGAGCAGCATCCTTCCACTGTTCATAAGTCGACGCATTCTGCATGCGTTTTTTTTCTTTGAGGATGCGTTTCTGATGAAGATTTAACAAACTGCCGCCTTACTGCGCTGAAGCCCGGTTAGATGAGTGACTCATACAATACTAGGCCAAGGCGAACGTCAGAGCTGTTTAGCTTGGTTGAAACTATGTGAAATTCTGTAATGGAGGAGCTAAATGAGAACCCGTTGGGGTGCTCATGCACGAAGAAAATTAAAAGTCCTCGTAGCTTTCAAAATCATCGTCAGCAAAGGGGTCCGAGACTTCGCCGTCCTTGATGACAAATTCGCGATTCTGATAGTAGGCGCTGCGCACAAAGCGATAACTGTCGGTGCCAATAAACAGGTTTTCTCCGCCCAGCAAGTCAGCACGCTTATCGACAATCTTCACACCCAGTGCGATGAGTTTTTCGTCTCGGTTAAGTTCGTCGCTATAGTTCAGTGGGTCGAAGTAAGCATCAACGAAACGCGCACCGCCATCACGCACAGTGGTCGGCCCAAGAAACGGCAGGACGAGATAGGAACTGTTTTCATACCCCCACACCGCCAAAGTCTGTCCGAAATCTTCTTCATCATTATGCAAACCAAACAACGTCGCCACATCAAAAAAGCCACCCAAGCCAAACGTGGTGTTGTAAATAATTCGGTTTAGCGTAACGGTTGCGTTGTGGAACTTTGCCTGCAGCAGCGAATTAAAAAAGGTTTCGACTTCGTCGAGATTATTGAAAAAATTGGTAATCCCTTTGTTAACGATATCGGGCGTCACAAATCTGTACGCTTGCGCCACGGGCTTGAGCACATATTTATCCGCCTGCTCATTAAAACTGAACATGGCGCGATTGAAGCCTTCAAGAGGATCGAGCTCTTCGTAGTCTCTATTTCCCGTGTTGGCGTGCACAAAACCGGCATTCAGACAGGCGCACAGCAGTAGCAATTGCGTTACCCTGATCATTATTCTTCCCTCTGAAAATGAGCGCGGCGATCGGATTTCTGATTTGACCGACTTAGCCAAGCGCGATTAGGCCTTTCTAAGAATGATATTCCCTACCGAATAACCGGCACCGAACGAGCATATTACACCGGTATCACCGCTGTGGAGTGTATCGCGCGTTTTATGAAAGGCAATCACTGACCCTGCACTGCTGGTGTTGGCGTATTCATCCAGAATCACCGGCGCTTCTTCTGCGCTGGCCTCCCGACCCAATACGCGTTTAGCGATTAACTGGTTCATATTGAGATTGGCCTGATGGAGCCACATCATCCGTAGGTCTTCAGGCGACATGTCATGCTCTGAAAGATGATTCACGATCATCTTGGCGACCAATGGCGAGACTTCCTTAAACACTTTTCTACCCTGTTGCACGAACAGTTTGTCCGGCGTATTTTCAGAGCCCGGTGCACAACGATTAAGAAAACCAAAGTTATTGCGAATGTTGTTTGAAAACTGTGTTTTGAGGCTGGCTCCCACCATCTCGAAATAATTATCGGTACTGAGACCATCCTGCCGTTCCACGACCACAGCGGTGCAGACATCCCCGAAGATAAAATGACTGTCGCGATCTCTGAAATTAAGGTGGGCAGTACAAATTTCAGGATTGACCATCAGCACAGCTCGGGCTGCGCCTGTTTGCACCAGATTCAGCGCTGCCTGCAAGCCAAAGGTAGCTGAAGAACAGGCGACGTTCATATCGTAGGCGAAGCCGTCAATACCCAGATAATGCTGTACTTCAACCGCCACCGCAGGATAGGCACGCTGCAGGTTGGAACACGCTACGATTACGGCATCAATATCCGCCACCTCTTTACCGGCGTTTGCCAAGGCCTGCTTGGCGGCAGAAACAGCCATCTCGCAGAGGATACCTGGCTCTTCATTGCTACGTTCCGGCAATATCGGGTGCATGATGTCGGGGTCGAGAATGCCTGATTTATTCATGACATAACGACTTTTTATACCGGAAGCTTTTTCGATGAACGCAGCCGAGGATTCCTGCAAGGCAGTTACCGTCCCCGCTTCAATTTGTGCGGCGTTTTTCGCATTGAAGCGTTGCACATAGGTATTAAAGCTCGTGACAAGCTCTTCATTGGAGATGGATTCACTTGGTGTAAATAACCCGGTGCCACTTATTGCTGCCTTGATCACGACTGCCCCCTTTTTAACTTTTTACCTTCTGGTACCCAACCCGTTAAGCTAATGCCGGCCGCATTGAAACACAATGAATATTTTAGCCACCACAATCGAGAATCCGGCTAACGGTAATCAGGCCTTGCGCACGCATTCCCATTGTCGATTCACGCGCTTGGGAGATATAGTCTGGCTGGTACCGAGCTGCTGCGCATACCATGATACGCGCTGCTCTTCGAGCATCCAGCGAAAACGCTCCAGTTCGGGATCAAAAATACCCTGGGTCTCAAGCAGGCTTTTCCGCTCTTCATAGCGCTTCCACCACTCACTCAACTGCGGTACGTATTCCCGCTCATTGCCCATCTCACGCGGCATTTTTTCAAGCCTCAGAAGTGCCGCCTGCAAATAACGCGGATACGACAATAGATGCTCCCGCGGCGTGTTCGACAAAAAACCGCTGTATACAAGTTGACTGAGCTGATGCTGCAAATCCGCCATCGGCAGCGCCAAGTTGAGGTTCATTTTCCCTTTGAGTCGCTTCATCAAAGCGTGATGCGCGCGCAGTATTTCCAGACACAGCGAGGCAAACTCTTCGGCTGCCGCAACGAAACTACCCCGTTTATCGTGCCATCGGGATTCGAACTCCCCCTTGCTTCGCGGCATTACGCCATCGGATGTAAAGTGCTGTGCACACACTGCGAGGAAAAAGTCGTTATAAAGCGTTTTCGCCTGACCAAGCGGCGCAAAGTACAAGCCCATTTGTTTCAGCTCAGACGATGATTTTTCGAGCAAACCAAGCTGCTCACCGAGGCGCAGGCAAAACAGACGCGCAACGCCAAGCCGAGACAGTCGATGCGCGTTTTCTTCATTGGAAACCAGCGTTTTTTCTACATGGTTGATACGGTCTTCAAGAGCCGGATACATACGCATAATAATACCGGCCTGTTTCACTTCTTCAGTCTCCGGCAGCTTACCAAAATCCCAATCGGTGAAGGTCTTGACCTGTGCGTCCAGCGCGAGTGACTTAGGGGCCGCATCGATTAAATGCTCGACCTTTGTGACAAGAGAAACAAAATCACGCCCTTGTTCAATGACCCGGCCATCGTCATCAAGAATCGCGAGATTAAAACGCAAATGATCTTCCAGTAATTCGGGCCGCCATGTTTCATAGGGTACATTTACACCGGTATGCCGATTCAAGACCCGCGACAGAGCCTCAAGCAGGTTGTCTTCACTTTGCTCCAGTTCGGGCATGATTTTCTCGAGCGTATCAGGAACAGGAACAAAGTGCTTTCGTAGCGTGCGTGGCAGTTGTTTAATGAGTTGCGTGCATTTTTCGCGCAAAAGACCCGGGACCAGCCTCTCAACCCTTCCGGCACTCAGTTGTCTCGCAGCGCTAACGGGAATCGACACCGTCACACCGTCTTGTTGCTCACCGGGCTTGAAATGATAACTTAGAGGGAATCGAATTCCGTTGTTCTCGAGGTGGTCGGGGAACAAGGATGGATCAAAATCCGGAGCTGCCTCACGAGTGAGTGACTCACGTTGGAATGCCAAGGCTTTTTTCTGACCGGCATCGAGCCCCTTATACCATTTTTCGAGGCTTGCAGCGCTCGTGATGTGTTGCGGGAGAGCTTCGTCATATAACTGAAAGATGGTTTCATCATCCACGAGAATGTCACGCTTTCGCGTGCGATCCTCGATCGCTTCAAGCTCATTGATTAACGCTCGGTTATCCCGGATTTCAGCAATACGCGGCGCGTAATCCCCTTCTACCAATGCACTTCTGATAAAAATATCACGCGCCTCAACATGATTAATGTTGCTGTAATTGACCAAACGTCGCGCGACAATTTCCAATCCGTAGAGGGTGACTTTTTCGTAGGCGAGCACCTGCCCCCGTTTCTTTTGCCAATGCGGCTCGCTCCAGGTTTTCTTTACCAGGTGCGTGGCCAAAGGTTCTATCCAACCAGGTTCAATACGCGCACAGTAGCGTGCAAACACTTGAGAAGTTTCCACCAGCTCTGCCGCCATCACCCATTTGGGTCTTTTCTTGGCGATGGCGGAGCCCGGGAATAATTGGAACTTGCGATTGCGACAGCCTTTGTAATCGCGCTGCTCATCGTGATGACCAACGTGGCCAAGCAAACCACTCAGAAGCGATTGATGAAGCCGCTCATAATTTGAACTTTCGCTGCTCGGACGAAATCCAAGGCCTTTTGCACTGATCAAAAGCTGCCGATGCAATTCACGCCATTCACGCATCCTTAAAAAGGATAAGAAACTTTTTTGGCAGAAGCGTTTGAGCTGATTACTCCCGAGGGATTGCCGTTCATCTTCAAAGCGTTTCCAGAGATTAAGCAAGCTCACAAAATCCGAATCCTGGTCTTTATATTCCGCGTGCGCCTGATCGGCTGCTTGCTGTTTTTCCGCCGGCCGCTCTCTGGGGTCCTGAACACTCAAGGCGCTCACGATCACCAGCACTTCATGCAAGCTACCTAATCGATTAGCTTCGATAATCATGCGCCCCAGGCGCGGATCAACAGGTAACTGTGACAGCTGTTTACCCAAGCCAGTGAGTTGCTGTTTGTCATCCACCGCGCCCAGTTCATAGAGAAGTTTAAAACCATCGTTCCAGAGACGACTGTCTGGCGGATCAATAAACGGAAAGCTTTTAACGTTTTTGCCGAGCCCGAGATCGAGCATTTTAAGGATTACCGCAGCTAAGTTGGTACGAAGTATTTCCGCATCAGTAAACTCTGGCCGCCCCAAAAAATCGTCTTCACTGTAAAGCCGGTAGCAGATCCCCTCAGCCACCCTGCCACACCGGCCAGCCCGCTGATTGGCACTGGCCTGGGAAATGGCTTCAACCGGCAAGCGCTGCAATTTTGAGCGCACACTATAACGCGAAATACGCGCCACACCGGGATCGATGACGTAGCGAATTCCGGGCACGGTAATCGATGTTTCCGCTACATTCGTTGCCAATACGATACGCCTGCCGCGATGTCGACTAAATATCTTTTGTTGTTCCGCTGCGCTCAAACGCGCGTACAAAGGGGTAATTTCCGTATCGCGCCATTCCTGCATGCGCAGATGCTTGGCCGTTTCACGGATTTCTCGCTCACCGGGCAAAAATACCAACACATCGCCGATGCCCCACCCTTTGCTCCGCTCATCAACCATGACTTGCTCAAGGGTCTGGGTGATCTGCTCAGGCAAACGTGTCTGCGCTTCATCACCTTGCTCATGGGGTGGGCAGTATTGGATGTCGACCGGATAGGAGCGCCCCTCCACCTTGACGATAGGCGCACCATTGAAATGCTCTGAAAATCGCTCTACATCAATGGTGGCCGAGGTAATGACCAGCTTCAGATCTTTGCGTTTGGTAAGTAGGCGCTTCAGGTAGCCGAGAAGAAAATCAATGTTAAGACTGCGCTCATGGGCCTCATCAATAATGATGCAGTCATATTTGTTCAGAAAGGGGTCGTGTTTGACTTCGGTCAGCAAGATACCATCGGTCATGACTTTGACCAGCGTATTGTCACTGACCTGGTCGGTGAATCGAACTTGATAACCGACTTCTTCGCCGAGCTCTACACGAAGTTCTTCTGCCAATCGGGTAGACACGGAGCGCGCCGCGAGCCTGCGTGGTTGCGTGTGCCCGATCATGCCAAACCTGCCGAGCCCCGCTTCCAAACAGATCTTGGGTAACTGCGTGGTTTTTCCTGAACCTGTTTCACCCGCAACGATGATCACCTGATTGGTGTTGAGAAGCCTTACAATCTCGTCCGCCCGTTCCGAAACAGGCAGCCCCTCGGGATAAACTATGCTGGGTGCGCGCGCGAGCCGCTGCGCAAGACGACAGCGGGCTTCTTCATACAACGCTATTAGTTTCTCAGCTTCGCTCGCCCGCTTATAATCCGGTACTTTTTTATCGAAGTCTGCAATCCGTTTGCGCAGCCGGCGCTGGTCTTTGAGCATACAATGCTGTCGCAGCGCATGCAGATCAGGAAGTGTCTCGTGGCTCATTTAATAAACAATAATCGACCGTAAGCGTGATGAGGCGCATAGTTTGCCACAATTGGCCGACTTGTTGGGCAAACATTTTGGATTCGCCCTGAATGTAGCCTATGCTTTATTTATTCGTTCCACACAGCAAGCGACACCCTGCCATTATGAGAGCCCTCGAAAATATCACTTACGACGAACTGCACGTTGGCGATTATGCCACGTTCACCAAAACCCTGACCGACGAAGAACTTGTGCTGTTTGCAGCCGCCTCAGGCGATGTGAATCCGGTATCACTGGATGCCGAGTATGCGAGCCACAGCACGTTCAAACAGCGTATAGGTCATGGCATGTGGTCGGGCTCGTTAATCTCAGCAGCACTCTCTACCGTGATTCCCGGGCCAGGCACCATTCATCTGGAGCAGGAGCTGAAGTTCAAGCAGCCGGTGAAGTTGGGTGATACGCTTACCGTTAAACTCACCGTGAAGGAAAAACTTGAACGGTCCCGCGTTTTACTGGACTGTGAAGTGCGCAATCAGGACGATGAACTTGTCGTATCAGGGCAAGCCAAAGTGATCGCACCTACCGATAAAGTGTCACTGGAAAAGCCTACGCTCCCACGGATTAAAATCGAGCACTAACGCAAGACCCGCATTATTCCTCGCAGGCTTTTCGCCATGCAAAGCGAAAAGCCCCTTCAAGCTCCCGTGTAAATCCTGCGCCGTCACACAACGAACTCGCCAACATTTTTTTTCGCAAGGCCGGCCTTAACGGTTTGAGTTGCGCAGGTTGTTGCGCCAGCGACACGGCCATCGCTACATAATCGTCCACCGAATCCGCAATGAATTGATCCAGGCCAACATGATGCATCAAACTCGCACCCACACGCGATGCATGACTATTGCCCCGCAAGCACAACGTGGGCACGCCCATCCACATCGCCTCACAACTTGTTGTGGTGCCATTGTAGGGAAAGGTATCGAGCGCGAGGTCAACCTCATCGTACTTTTTCAAATGCGACGCGGTTTCGGCTATAAGTCCACACAGTTCAATCCGCGAGGCCTCGATACCCGATTCCGAAAAGTAAGACAGTACCCGCTCGCGCAGCTCTTTGCTCTCTAACTGCGCGGATTTGAGCAGCAAGCGGCTGCCTGGTACGGCCTTTAAAATACGCGCCCACGTTTGAATCACCTTTTCGGTCATTTTGACGGTATTGTTAAAACTACCAAAGGTAAACATCCCGCACCTTTGACTCGGCAATATGTCGTTTGCCACGACCGCTTCATCGCCCAGATAACACAAGAACCCGTTAGCAAGTCGCAGCAGACTTTCGCTATGCAAGGAGTCGCTTTCCCCTTCTGGATCGGCAACTGCGTCGGTAATCCGATAATCCATTTCCGCCAAACCACTGGTATTGGGATATCCCAACCACGTCATCTGGACCGGCGCAGGTTTCTGAAGGAACACCGTAAGCCGGTTATCCGCCATATGGCCGCAAAGGTCAACGAGCACATCGATGCGATCTTCGTATATCAGATTAGCCAGCTCGATGTCGGAAGTATGTTTCACCTCGCGCCACTGTTTGGCGTGTGCGCGTAAACGACGGTTCACGGCATCGTGCTTATCATTGCAGTCATAGACGTACATTTCGCAGGCTTCAGAGTGGTGTTGAAATACTGCCTCTAGAAAAAAAGCGACCGAATGGCGATGAAAATCTGGTGACACATAGCCCACCCGCAAAGGCCTCTCGGGTTCGAAGCGGTCGCGGGGGAAACGGAAACGTGACGCGGAGATACTCGCCGGCACATAGTTGGACCATTCATGATGCTGCCTTGCGACCTCCGCAGGT
>JBFHUL010000035.1:0-32297 GCA_041590075.1 Oleiphilaceae bacterium | reverse complement strand
GGCGCTCAAGCTATTGTGGAAAATACGCTGCCGTCTCGACCGCTCCCGCGGTGAGTGTGCTCGCCCTGAGTAAGCAGGGCGATCGGTGCAGGCGGGACTTGTTCTGCGTCTGAAAATCAAAATCATTTGTGTGTTGTTTTTCATGTAAGTCTATGATTTAAAAGGGGCTGGCTCTTTTTTTGGGCTTGTTTGCGAGCGCTGGTGAGCGCTATACTGCATTGCGCGTTCGCGAGTCCCGCGGCGGGCGGCGAAGAGAACCGGAGGAAACGATGCAAGGTGACAAAAAGATTATCCAACTATTGAATACCTGCTTGGGTAATGAGCTGGTAGCCATCAATCAATACTTTTTGCATGCGCGGATGTTTAAAAACTGGGGTTTTGGCGAGCTGAACGAGCGGGAATACAAGAAGTCCATTGTTGATATGAAGCATGCGGATGCCTTGATTGAGCGTATTCTTTTTCTCGAAGGTATTCCCAATCTACAGAAGCTTGGCAAGCTGTTGATTGGTGAGCATGCCCGCGAAATGCTGGAATGCGATCTAAAACTGGAAACTAGGGTATTGAAAGATCTGCGCACGGCTATTGCAGGCTGTGAAACGCAGGGCGACTACGTAAGTCGCGATTTACTGGCTGGCATTTTGGCAGACGAAGAAGACGCCTATGACTGGCTTGATACGCAATTGGATCTGATCGAAAAGATTTCGATAGAGAATTATCTGCAGTCAATGATGGATGTGGACTAGGAGGGCTTATGAAGGGTAAAGCCAAGATCGTCGCGACACTTAACCAGCTTCTGGCCGGAGAGCTGACTGCCATCGATCAGTATTTTATTCATTCCCGTATTTACGAAGACTGGGGTTTACATAAACTCTATGCGCGTTTGGATCATGAGCGCGAAGAAGAAACCGAACACGCCGACCAGATGATCAAACGCATTTTATTCTTGGAAGGGCAGCCTGATTTGAGTTGTCGTGAGCCACTTAATGTGGGTGCCAGCGTAGAAGAAATGCTGCGGAATGATCTGGCGCTGGAGTACAGTGTGATCAATAACCTCAAGGCCGCCATAGCCGTTTGTGAGGCAGAGCAGGATTATGAAACGCGCGCCATGCTGGTGAAGCAGCTGGAAGATTCCGAAGAGGATCATGCGTACTGGCTCGAAAAACAGCTGGGACTGATCGCCAAGGTTGGCCTGAAGAATTATCTGCAGTCGCAAATGCAGGTCGGCTAAATTCTCATAATTCCTGTTTTGGACCTACGTTGTTGCTTCACACAGTCGTTGTAGCGCCCAATCGATATGCTCTCTCACCAGTTCTGAACTGCCGGCTCGCTGATGCTTAAGGGCGGCAATCGCTGCCGGCGTGCTGGGACCGTTTCCCAGTGCAATTGCGAGGTTGCGAAGCCAGCCCTGATAGCCAGTGCGGCGAATGGCTGACCCTTCGGTTTTAGTCATAAACGTTGCTTCATCCCACAAGAACAGCTCGATCAGGCTCGCATTGTCCAATTGATGGCGGGGGCTGAAGTCGGCTTCGGGAGAGGGTTGTTTGAAGCGATTCCAGGGGCAGACCAGCTGACAGTCATCACAGCCAAAAACACGATTGCCCATCAGTGGTCTCAATTCTTCATCAATGCTGCCTTTGTGTTCGATGGTGAGATAAGAAATGCAGCGCCGCGCATCGAGGACGTAGGGGCCCACAAAAGCCTGAGTGGGGCATGTGTCCAGGCAGGCCGTGCAACGGCCACAATGTTCGTCTTCGTAGGGCGCATCCAGCGGCAGGGGCAGGTTGGTGTAGATCTCGCCCAGAAAAAACCAGGAGCCGGCGCCGCGATTCAGTATCATGGTGTTTTTGCCAAACCAGCCAATTCCCGACTTCTGGGCAAGCGCCCGCTCCAGCACAGGCGCGCTGTCGACAAAGGCGCGGTAGTCATAGTCTGTGGCCAGAGTTTGAATGCCTTTGATTAAGTGCTTTAACTTGTTGCGCACTACTTTATGGTAGTCGCGGCCCAGGGTGTAGCGTGAGATATAGGCTTTGTCGGGCTGTTGGAGCGTCTGCAGAGGGTCTGCACCCGGTACATCGTAGTCCATGCGTAAGGAGATGACCCGCAGGGTGCCATCAATCAGTTGATCGGGGCGCCATCTTTTTTCGCCGTGCCGGCTCATGTAGTCCAGTTCACCGTGCAGGCCTTCCGCCAACCATTTTTTGTAGCGATCCACGTGTTCATTCAAGTCGGTGTCGCAGATGCCCATTTGCTGAAAGCCAAGATTGCGGGCGAGGGTCTGTACTTCCGCTTTGAGTTGTTGTGCCTGTTCCGTAGCGATTGGTGAAATTTCACTCATACTTAATGTGAACTCAGAAAAACTTTTGCTATGCTTTACAGCTAAATACGCCAACTTTTTGACCAAGATTCTAAGTCGAAAGTTTGTTGGTTGATGTAGGCTGTCAGCTCATGGGCAGCTGCTACCGTCTTAATTTTGGGGTGTGAACACGCTGCTGTGAGTGATTGTATCGAACTGCCGACCGAAAACGCGAGCATGCAACTGGGTCGAGCCCTGGTAACGCAGTTTCTGGCATTACAGAGTAAGCGTCTGGTGGTGTATTTATCGGGTGCATTGGGGGCGGGTAAAACAACCTTAACGCGGGGTATGTTGCGCGCACTGGATTATCAGGGGGCCGTAAAGAGCCCCACCTATACATTGGTTGAGCCTTATGTGCTGCCGTCGGTCAGGGTGTATCACTTTGATCTGTATCGTTTGGGGGATCCGGAAGAGCTTGAGTTTATGGGCGTGCGAGACTACTTCGATGTACCCGCCGAGGGCGAGTCACCGGCCCTGTGTATTGTGGAGTGGCCTGAGCGCGGAGGTCGCTTGCTTCCCGAGGCGGATATTCACCTTAACCTGGCCTTATCGGGCACGGGTCGCAGGGCAGAACTGAAAGTAGGTAAAGGCTTGGGCCCCGAATGGCAACGCTGGGTCCATCGTCAAGCCGAGTAAATATGAGATGAGCGAAATGATGAGTGGATTACGTATGAAACGCTGGTTATTGCGGAGTGCCTGCTTGTCTTTGTTGTGTGTGCAGCAGGCCTTTGCCTCGGTCGCTATCAATAATGTGCGTTTGTGGGACGCGCCCGATCACTCCCGTCTGGTGTTTGAATTGACGAGTCAGGTGGAGCACCAGGTGATGATGTTAACTAACCCCGAACGCCTCGTGTTGGACCTGAAACAGACCGCGCGCAACACGGCCTTTGAGGAGCTGGATTTATCTCGCTCGCCTATCAAGCGTATTCGCAGTGCACGACGAAATCAGAATGATTTGCGGGTAGTGCTGGACTTGAAAGAAAGCGTGCAGCCAAAAAGCTTCTTGTTGCAACCCAATGAGCAGTACGGTGATCGCTTGGTTATCGATCTGTATCCACATAACGCGGCGTCGAAGCCGACCAAGCCTGCCATGTCGATCATGCCGGATACGCAGCGCGATATTATCGTGGTGATTGATCCGGGCCATGGTGGTGAAGATCCCGGAGCGATTGGTCCCGGTCACGTGAAGGAAAAAGATGTTGTGTTGGCGATCTCGCAGGCACTGGCGGACGATATTAATGCCAAGAAAGGGTTTCGCGCCTATCTCACGCGTGATCGTGATTACTATATTCGGTTACGCGATCGCACCAATATCGCACGGAAGAAAAACGCCGATCTACTGGTCTCTGTGCACGCCGATGCCTTCATCAAGGCGCAAGCCAATGGTGCCTCTGTGTTTGCTATTTCGCATCGTGGCGCCACAAGTGAGGCAGCGCGGTGGCTGGCGCGCAAAGAAAATGCCGCCGACTTGATCGGCGGTGTGGGCGGCGTGAGCTTGGAAGATAAGGATGATGTGCTGGCCAGTGTTTTGCTGGATTTATCTTCGACGGCCAGCCTCAAGGCAAGTTTGGGTGTGGGCGAGCACGTGCTGAAATCTTTGGGGCGTGTGTCGCGCCTGCACAAAAGCAAGGTGCAACAGGCAGGTTTTGTGGTGTTGAAATCGCCGGATATTCCGTCGATTCTTGTTGAAACAGGCTTCATCTCCAATCCGGCTGAATCGCGAAGACTCAAAACGCGCAAATACCAGCGCCAGATTGCCGATTCCATTGCCCACGGGGTGGAGGGCTTTTTCGAAAACACGCCCCCGCCGGGTACCTATCTGGCCTCCAAACAACGGGGTTCAGGGGGATATGTGCATCGTAGCTATACCGTGCAACGCGGAGATACGCTCTCTCACATTGCCATGAAGAATGCGGTGAGCGTGCAGGACCTCATAGCCATTAATGGTCTGAATACCGATCAGTTGCGCGTGGGACAGCGCTTGCGCGTGCCCGCATCGTAGCAACCTGCGCCTTCGTTTAGTACGAGGAAAAGGCGTTTCCAAAACTTCCCTTGCCCTTACATGCGGGCTTCGCGAAAATAGCCCCTCTCTCTGCGGCGGGCAATTCCCTGCCGATGGTTTTATTCAAGAAATTTGGGGAATTATGTCTCGTATACACCTCCTATCGGCACGTCTCGCTAACCAGATAGCTGCGGGAGAGGTCGTCGAAAGACCGGCATCGGTCGTCAAGGAGTTGCTGGAGAACGCCTTGGATGCAGGCGCTCAGCGTGTGTCGATTCAAGTCGATTCCGGTGGCATCAAGCGCATACAGATTCGTGATGACGGTGTGGGGATGGAAAAGGCCGATCTGCCGCTCGCGCTGAGCCGGCATGCGACCAGTAAAATTGAATCTCTGGATGATCTCGAAGCGGTTGCCACGCTGGGTTTCAGAGGAGAGGCGTTGGCCAGTATCAGTTCTGTTTCACGTCTTACCCTCAGTTCTCGCACCGAAGAAGACGAGCAGGGCTGGCAGGTCGTCACGGAAGGGCGCGACATGGAAGCGCGCTTGAGTCCGGTCGCACATAACCGCGGGACCACGGTCGATGTACGCGACCTGTTCTTCAACACGCCTGCCCGGCGCAAGTTTTTGCGCACCGAAAAAACCGAATTCAATCATCTGGAAGAGGTGGTGAAGCGACAGGCCTTGAGCCGGTTCGATGTGAGTTTTGAGTTGGCGCACAATGGCAAAGCGGTGCATGTGCTGCGTCCTGCACCTCAGTTGCGGGATAAAGAGCAGCGCATTGCGAGCCTATGCGGCAAGCCTTTCATGGAGAACGCGGTAGAAATAGATGTAGAGGCTTCGGGTTTGAAGCTTTGGGGATGGGTTGCGCTGCCGACTTTTTCGCGGAGTCAGGCTGATTTGCAGTACTTTTACGTCAACGGGCGTGTTATTCGCGATCGCCTCGTTTCGCATGCGGTGAAGCAGGCCTACCGGGATGTGTTGTATCACGGTCGCCATCCGGCTTTTGTGTTGTATCTGGAGCTTGATCCGGCTTTGGTGGATGTTAATGTGCATCCGACCAAACACGAAGTCCGTTTTCGTGATGGCCGTCTGGTGCATGATTTTATTTTTCGCAGTCTGCATCGAGCCTTGGCTGATGTGCGGCCTGAAGTCGCCGATCAGCCTTCTCAGGACGTGCCGGTCGGGACCGAACATTCGTCAGTGTTGGCCGCTCAGCCCAGCTATGGCGCACAGGTCGCCATGCCTCTGCGGGAAGCGCCAGCACAGAGCGCAATTGCCGAACACATGAATGCCTATGCGAGCTTGCATCCCGCGCCTGCAGCGATGCCTGAAGCTGCCGGGGCGGTGCCAGCTCAGCGCCTAAACGCGGTAAATACCGAGCCACTGACGAGCGCCCAAACTGAACAGGATGCTGAAGACTATCCCCTCGGCTTTGCCATCGCTCAATTACACGGTATATATATTCTTGCTCAGAATCGTCAGGGCTTGATTATTGTGGATATGCATGCGGCGCATGAACGCATTACTTATGAACGCATGAAAGCCGCTTACTACTCTTCCGGCGTGCCTTCGCAACCAATGCTTGTGCCTATGAGTCTGGCGGTGAGTGGTAAAGAGGCCGGGGTTGCTGAAGACTGCGCCGAAGAGTTGAAACGCTTTGGTTTGGGTATCGAACGCTCCGGGCCGGAGAGTGTCACTATTCGTCAGGTTCCGGTGCTGTTGCAGAATGTGGATGTGGCGGCGCTGGTGCGTGACCTGCTCAGCGATATGATCGCTCACGGATATTCGGATCAGATCGAAGCGAAGGCGAATGAACTGATGTCGACCATGGCCTGTCATGGCTCGGTGCGTGCGAATCGCCAGCTGACCACCCAGGAAATGAACGCCTTGCTGCGCGATATGGAAGCGACTGAACGCAGTGGACAGTGTAATCATGGGAGGCCTACCTGGACGGCTTTGAGTATGTCCGAGCTGGATAAACTCTTTTTACGCGGGCGTTAAATGACTGCCGCAGCGCTGAAAAAGCCGGTCGTATTTCTAATGGGGCCTACGGCCTCAGGCAAAACCGATCTTGCTGTTGAGCTGGTGGCGAATATGCCCTGCGAATTGATCAGTGTGGATTCCGCGCTGGTGTACAAGGGGATGGATATTGGCACGGCGAAGCCGGATGCGGCCTTGCTGGCGCGAGCCCCTCATCGCTTGATCGATATCCGCGCGCCTCACGAATCTTACTCCGCCGCCGATTTTTATGCGGATGCACGGCTGGCCATTGATGAGATTCAGGCGCAAGGGCGCGTTCCCGTCCTGGTGGGTGGCACCATGTTGTATTTCAGGGTCTTGCGCGATGGTATCGCGGCGCTACCCAAGGCCGACGAAGAGATCCGTAAAAGCATCGCCGCTGATGCGCAGGCGTATGGTTGGGAGTATGTGCACCAACAGCTTGCTCAGGTAGATGCGGAATCTGCCGCACGTATCAGGCCCTCGGATCCCCAGCGCTTGCAGCGCGCCCTGGAGGTGTACCGCGTAACCGGGAAGACCATGACGGAGATCTGGAAAGCCCAGAACGACGTAAAAGAAATAAATCGGGGGCAAATTGGAACTGGAAATGGCTCCAATCCCGATTACACTAAGCTTGATAGAGGTTTTCCTCCCTTGCCGCAGCCAATCCTGAACCTTGCGATTGCTCCAAAAGAGCGCAGCGATTTGCACGCTCGCATTGCACAGCGCTTTAAGCAGATGCTGGACGCAGGATTTGTTGAGGAAGTCAGGCGACTGTATGAAAGTGGCCGCTACGATGCCGATATGCCGGCCATGCGCTGTGTAGGCTATCGCCAAGTATGGGATTATCTTGAGGGCAAGCTGGATTATGAAGAGATGGTGGAGCGGGGAATTATCGCCACGCGGCAGCTGGCTAAACGACAGTTAACGTGGTTAAGATCGTGGCCTGATGTAGAATGGCTGGTCACGGACGACAGAAATAATTTGTCTAAGGCATTGAAACTTTTTGAAAATGCCGCCATTTAAGGGCACAGCATCAGCACGACTAACAATAGATAACGATTAAGTATTAAAAGTACCAGGAGATAACAACATGTCTAAGGGCCATTCGCTTCAAGATCCGTATTTGAACGCTTTGCGGAAAGAACGTATTCCGGTATCCATTTTTCTTGTGAATGGTATCAAGTTGCAGGGTCAGATCGAGTCCTTCGATCAATTTGTCATTCTGTTGAAGAACACGGTGAGCCAAATGGTCTACAAGCACGCCATCTCCACCGTGGTGCCTGCGCGCAACGTACGCATCCCGCAAAACGACGAGCAGGAAGGCAACAGCTAAGCTGTGATTTCCACGCTGTTATTGGTGCGCACCATTCCCTTCCTTCCCGTTCGCTGAGTATCGCCTGTGTTTGAAAGGCCGGATACCGGTGAACGGGCCATTGTTGTTCACATCGACTTTGCCGCGGAAAAAGAGCGCGAAGATCCTGAAGAGTTTAAAGAACTGGTAGCTTCGGCCGGGGTTGAGACGGTCGGCCTCGTCAGTGGGTCGCGGCAACAGCCCAGTCCGCGCTACTTTGTAGGCACGGGAAAACTTGACGAGATTCAGGCTCTTATCGATGCGACGGAGGCTGACGTCGTGTTGTTTAATCATTCCCTTTCACCCAGCCAGCAACGCAACATCGAAGCCGCATTGAAATGCCGCGTGATCGACAGGACGGGCGTTATTCTGGATATTTTTGCCCAGCGTGCACGTACCCACGAGGGTAAACTGCAAGTGGAATTGGCGCAGTTGGAGTATATGTCGACGCGGCTCATCAGAGGTTGGACGCACCTGGAGCGCCAGAAAGGCGGGATCGGTTTGCGCGGTCCCGGGGAAACCCAGCTGGAAACCGATCGTCGTTTACTGCGTGCGCGAATTAAATCCATCACGCAGCGTCTTGAGAAGGTGCGTAAGCAGCGCGAGCAGGGGCGCCGTGCCCGCACGCGCGCAGAAATCCCTACCGTGTCGTTGGTGGGGTATACCAATGCGGGTAAGTCCACTCTGTTCAACAAAGTGACTGAAGCCCATGTGTATGCCGCCGATCAGCTATTTGCCACGCTGGATCCTACTCTTCGCAAGCTGGATCTCCCCGATGTGGGGCGTGTAATTCTGGTCGATACAGTGGGGTTTATTCGTCATCTGCCGCACAAACTGGTCGATGCATTTCGCGCCACGCTCGAAGAAACGCAGAGTGCAAGCTTGCTTTTGCATGTGATCGATGCACACGACCCGCGCAGGCTCGACAATATCGAACAGGTTGAAAACGTGTTATCCGAAATCGGCGCCGATGAAGTGCCGGTACTCAAGATATATAACAAACTGGATTTGCTGCCCGAGCAGGCGCCGCGAGTGGATCGTGACGAAGATGGTGTGCCCGTTCGTGTGTGGTTGAGTGCCTATTCAGGCGCTGGGCTGGACATGCTCTATGACGCCATTGCTGAGCGCCTGGGCATGGAGGTGATTCATCAGCGAATGGCCTTGAAGCCTCAGCAAGGTAAGCTGCGCGCACTGTTTCATGAAGCCGGCGTTGTACTGAATGAAAGTTACGACGAACAGGGCAGGGCGTGTATCGAAATTCGCATGGAGCGACTGGACTATGAGCGCTGCCTGAGGCAGGCCGGAACCAGCGATGCGGAGCTGGAAATTATCTCTTCCTGAGGTGCGTGATAGTGGCCTCTCAAGGGATATTTATTAACTCTATCACCCTTCCGTAAAAAACTACATCGGGCGACTTTTTCTTTCTGTTCAATCTTGATTCCTATGCTATGGTTGATAAAGAGCCGAGTTTTATATTCTGGCCATAAGATATTGAAAAGCGTCAGATTTGCCTCCTCGATAAAAGGGAATAAGGACGCAAACAGCAAGCCAATTTGAGGGTGAACAAATGAATCTCTTTAGAATGCTGCTATTGCCGTTGGTGCTAGCGTTTGTTTTGGGTGCATGCAGTGGTGGCGATAATTTTAATCTTGGAGGGGGAAGCGAAAATCAGGGCGCATCTAATGAAGATAGCGGTGGAGATTCTGGGGGAGCTGAGGGTGAGGAAGACACTCCGGTCATAGAGGCGCCTGCGGTAACCTTGGCCTTGGGCACCGGAAGTGGCGGGGCGTTTGTAAGTGGCGCCATGACGACGACAGTGGATGGGTCTGAGCTTTCCTACGGTGGTGATGCAGCAGTGACTGTCAATATTGTTGATGCGTCGGATAATTCACTCTACACCGCTTCACCTGTCACCGTGAATTTCACCTCAAACTGTGTGCTGAATGGGCAATCAACTATCGATGCTTCGAAAATAAGCGCGACTGGCAGCGTAACCGCAACTTACTCTGCCACGACATGCTCGGGTATTGATACCGTGGTAGCCAGTATTGATGGTGCAACGGCGACAACAAATATCACGGTTGCGGATCAGTCTCTGGGTTCTTTGGAAGCCGTTTCCGTTACGCCGCCCACCATTTCCCTTAGAGGTACGGGAACTTCAGCCTTTCCCGAGGCGAGCGTTGTTACCTTCAAGTTATTGGATGAGATCGGCAATCCCATTGCGGGCAGAACCATCAACTTCAGCTTGGAACCGGGTATTGGCGGCGTAAGTTTTCCGGGGGGCGCATCAACAGGCTCGTCGGTGACAAGAGTAGATGGGACTGCGGCAATTACCGTGAATGCGGGTTCAGTCAACACCACTGTTGCGGTACTGGCAAGTATTACTGATCCGGATACTGGAGAAGTTATTCAAACAACATCCCGTCCTATCGCTGTGGTGGGTGGATTGCCTGACGATGACAGCTTCTCGATCTCGGTACAAACGTTCAACCCGAGGGCGCTCGAATTTGATGGTGTCACCAATACGATCACTATAAGAGCGGCCGATCGTTTTAATAACCCCGCTCCCGACGGTACGCAGGTTAATTTTGTTACGACTGGCGGAGCGATCGTGGGGACGTGTGCGCTGAGCGGTGGCTCCTGTTCAGTAGATTGGACGAGTCAGGATCCCCGTCCAGCTGATGGTCTGGTCACGGTGTTGGCGACGACCATAGGGGAAGAATCGTTCATCGACGAAAACGGCGATGGTGTTTTTGATGAAGCTGATGGGGACTCCATTGTAAGAGAGCTTGATGAAGCCTTCATTGACTTAAATGGAAACACGGTGCGGGATGCCGGCGAGTTCTTTTCTGATTACAACGTGAATGGCAGTTACGATACCAAGTTGAATCCAGGGAAGTTTCAGGGGGTCAACTGTAGTGAAGCGGCGATCGCTGATGGCCATTGTTACTCACTCGTAGAATTGCGTGAGGTAGCTACTTTCTGCATGGCAGCGGATGGTGTTGTGGTATCCGATAATCGTGGTGGCGCTAACAATGTAGGCGGCACAATGTCTTTGAGTGCCGGTCAAAATACCGTTACCGTCAATATTCAGGAATCGGTGAACGGCATCACCCCCGCAGCGGGAACGAGTGTATCGGTTCAGGCGGTGGATCTGGAGATTCTTTCGGGTGATTCGATATCTATACCCAACACCTGTCAGGTGGGAGGGGTATCACAGACCATCAGGGTGAGAGCCGATGATGACGTTAATACCACTCAAGGATTTCTTAATATCACGGTTACTCAGGCCGACGGACAGGAAATCCTGTACGTCATAACCGTTAACGATTAACGGTCTGATTAAATGGGGGCGCCAAACACCCAAACCAATTGCGCTAGCCCTGCTAGCGCACCCAATACGCCTCCAATCAGAATCAGCTTGATTTCATCTTCCTGAAAACAGGGTCGCAGCAAGTTCTGAAAATCCTCCGAAGGCAGGGCGCGCATGCGCTCGGCCATAATCTCCTGAACAGCTTGCGCACGTTCGCGATTGAACAGCGGATCTGATAGCGTTTCTTTCGAAATATCGATGGCCTTCAGGCCAGTTTCCTTTTTGATGTCGGCAAAGCCTTTGGGGCCAATGGCAACTTGGGCTAAGGGTTTGATCAAGCCCGCAGCGTCGTCAACAAGCGCTTCAAAGTGTTTCCGAATCAGTGCGCGGGTGCGCTCGGCGTGCTGACCTTGCAGCATGGCCTGGGCAACTTTTTCAACGGTCAGTATTTCTTCGGTGACCAGCTTGCAAAACAGCTCGGAAACTTCCGGCTGACGTTTAAGAAACAGACCGTGCAGGGTAAATCCGATTATTCTGGTAGGGTTAACGGGCCTGAAGATCATATTCAATGCTACCCAGTTGGTTGCCCAGCCTACCGCAAAACCGCAAATCGGTAAGATCCATCCTGAAGGAAAAAAGTACCAAAGCAATAGCTGGGGAATGCCAAATACAAACCCAAACCACAATCCGCTGCGCACGATAAACCGGAATTCGTTGGCTCCGCATTCGAGAAAAATACGATTGAGTAACGTTTTGTCCTGCTCGAGTTGCGCCACGACCATGGTTTTCAGGTCGAACAGTTCTTCGATTTTGGGTGACATGTCATCTACCAGAGCATCGATCGTGTTGGGCAATTCATCCTCAATACGTTGATACGCAATGTGTTTGACGCTGCGGGGCAGGTTTTGCCATAGCGTGCGATGGCGCTTCAACATCACCTCGTCGACCAGTTCATCAATGCGGGGTTCGATGCTGGCCAGGATGTGTTGGCCAATGACAGAAGGGTTCATCTTTTCCACGATTTCGGTCACGGTGCCGAGCTTCGTCAGGGTGGAGTCGACACAAATCTCGGCCATGCGACGGGCTTTTGAGGGAATAATACCCTGCCAGCCAAAAACAGGTTTGAGTCCTGTAAATTCGAGCGGATAAAAGGTGAGTCGTATTGCCAGCCAGTTGGTCGACCAGCCCACCACTGCTGCAATCAGGGGAATGCTGCCGAGCTTAAGGAGTTCTAGCCATTCGAGGGTCATATTTTGGCGCTCTTTGTGGTGTTTAAGGCAAGTGTGCGGTGCTTTTGAGCGCATTCTGCTAGATTAGTGAGGCTACCACAATCTATCTGAATACGAGTGTTACATGGCGCGCCCTAAACCTGATCCCGAATCGGTTATTCCCCACATCCGTGCTCAGGCTATCGAGCTGCTCAAAGAGCAGGGCTTTGAGCAGCTAACGATGCGGGCGTTAGCGAAATGCAGTGGTATGTCGGTGGGTAAGTTATACCGCTTCTTCCCCAGTAAGGACGCCTTGTTTCTGAGCCTTGAGATTGAATACTTCGATGCGTTGTATGATTGTCTGAAAAATAGTCTGAGCGGAGTGCACGACGCGAAATCCGCCTTTCGAAAACTGCTGCATGCATACTACGACTTCGCGACGGAACACTTCGCGTTATACAAACTGGTCACGGCGCCCCCCAAAGTCTATACGCACTATGTGGGTACCGGGCACGAAGCACTCGCCCGTGATGAGCTGGAATCTGCATTGGCTGTGGTGGGCTTGGTGAGAGAGAAATATGAAGCGATGGTGGGGCGCAGCATCAGCAACAGCGTTCTGCAACAGGGATTTCTGCTCGCAGTCAATTGCATGCACGGCATTATTATGATGAGTCAGTCCTCCGCCTGGCCTTATATCAGTCAGCCAGTTCACAAGGGTAGTTCGATAGTGTTAGCGAAGAACGACGTGCGAAAAGATGTAGAGATGCAACTGGAGCTGCTGATCGAGCGTTTATGTTAGGGCGGTGTCAGCATGCTTGACCTTATTAGATGAACGGTGGTTCAATTAAGCAATAACAAGCATAAAAAAGGCAGCCCATGGCATGAGCACTCCTGCGGACAATCAGTATCTACCGGCTTCCTCGGCGATGCTTGAAGCTCTCGGAATGTCTGAGATTAACGCATTAGACGACGCACGCCGGCATTACCTTCCCGGTCAGCGGCTGGAACAGGCGCGTGCGGCAGCGCGCACATTTCGGGAGCAAATGCTGCAGGATGATGAGCAGGTTTTGTTCCTGCGCAGTGTGAATCTGATTCGTGCCCCTTACCCCACCCGATACGGCTTGCTCAATGCCCACACGGTGAAGTCCCCGTTCATGCATATTCTTAATCGTGTGTTTATCATCCAATATCAGGCGGCAACGGGGAGGAAGACCTTACTTTTTTCACCCTCTGATTTCGAAGCGAATGCCGAAACGCCCTTCTTCAAACGGTTGATGAAAAAGTACGGCGTGTTGTCGCCTCTGGTAAGCGCGTTTTTGGCGCCGGTGGAAAATACGGTGGAGCAAGCCTTGGAGAAATGCGGTATTGCGCCAGAGGAAGTGGATTATATTTCCTATGACCACTTGCATACGCAGGATGTGCGTAAATGGCTGGGTAGTGAGGGTCGAGAGGCGTACTTTCCCAACGCGAAGTTGTTGATTATGAGGCAGGAGTGGGCATCTACTCATGCTTTATTGCCTCAACAGCGGGATTGGTACTGCCCCCGGGGGATTGTTGGTATTCCGCCAGAAAAAGTAATTTTGCTGGGAGGGAGTGTGCGTTTGGGTAAATCGCTGGCCCTGATTCAAACGCCAGGTCATACCGAGGGCAATCATTCCCTTGTTGTGCATACGCCCGACGGCCTTCTGGTATCCAGTGAGAATGGCGTGTCTGCCGACAGCTATGCGCCGCAGCACTCCCACATTCCGGGAGTGCGCGATTATGCCCGTGCGACGGGTATGGAGGTGATTCTGAATGGCAACACGCTCGAAAACTCGCTGGATCAATATATCTCCATGGTGATGGAAAAAACGATCGCTGGTCCCGCCAGCAAAGATCCGCGCTATTACAACTTCGTGCCTTCGTCTGAACTCACTGCTTATTGGGGCTTTCCGGGGCTGAAGCCCAGTTTTTCCTTCGGTGAGCTAAAGTACGGCGCTTATGTGCATGAATGAACGTGTCTTGAGGGGTGTGCAATGGCTAAAGTAGTGATGATTACCGGGAGTGCCAGTGGTCTGGGGCGCGGTCTGACGCAACGATTCTTACAGGATGGATACCGGGTGCTCGCGACCGATATTGATTTCGACGCGCTCAAAACCGCCGCGCGGGAAGATGGCTGGCAGACGGATGCGTTGTGGTTGCGAAAACTCGATGTCGCCAAAAAGGCGCAGTGGCAAAAGCTATGGGGAGAGTTGCTGGAAAAATGGCAGAGTATCGATGTGCTCTGTAATGTCGCTGCGTATCTCAAGCCGGGCCAGGTGAGGAATCTGGCTCACGAGGAAATCGACCGCCATTTGCAGGTAAATGTGTGTGGTTTGATGTATGGCTGCCAACTCGCCACGCAGACCATGGTCGAGCAGGGGCGGGGACACATTATCAACATCGCCTCGTTGGCGGGTGTGGCGCCAATACCCGGTATTTCTCTCTACAGTAGCTCCAAATTTGCCGTGCGTGGTTTTTCTCTTGCGCTTGCGCAGGAGCTCAAGCCGCATGGTGTAGCGGTAACCGTCATCTGCCCTGATGCGATTGAAACCCCTATGCTGGCTTTGCAGGAAGATTACGAGGATGCCGCGTTGACGTTTTCCGGTGGGCGCACCTTAACGGTGGATGAGTTGTGTGAGTACGTCTTTCACAAGGTTTTGCCAAAGCGTCCGGTGGAATTGCTGATTCCGGGTGGTCGCGGATGGTTGGCGAAATTGGGTAGTGCGTTTCCGGATCTGACGTTTTTATTGAGTGATTATCTCGGCAAAAAAGGAGCGCAGAAACAGGCGAGCCGCAAGCACAGGCGCAACACAGCGACGAGCCCGTCGCCAACGGGTAAGTGAGCATGCGTGCAGGGCGAATGCAGGCCTTGGCGGAGCCTGTTCTGGTGACGGGTGCGGCGGGCTTTATGGGGCGTCGTCTGGTCAATCGGTTATTGCATGAGGGCAAGCAGGTGCGCGGCTTCGATATCGTCGCCTGTCCGGAGTCTTTGGAGGGAAAACCAGGGTTGGCGTGGTTCAGCGGTGACATCAGTGTGCCGCACAGTCTCTCTGAGGCGATGAAAGGCTGTTCTACAGTATTCCATTTGGCGGCAATGGTTGGAGACTGGGGTGCACCCGAGGCGCATCACCGGGTGACGGTAGAGGGTACGCGACACTGTTTTGAAGAAGCCTTGCGTCAGTCTCAGCTCCGCGTTGTGCTGGCTTCAAGCATTGTGGTGTATGGGCAACAGATCGGCGAAGGTGTCTGTCATGAGGCCTTGCCCTTCGGGCACACCTTTGGGCCATACAGTGCGTCCAAGCAGGCGCAGGAGAAGCTTGCTCAGGGTTATCTGCAGCGGGGGCTGGATGTGCGTGTGGTGCGTCCCGCCAATGTGTATGGTGCGGGGTCGCGCCCTTGGGTGGAGGCGCTGAGCAAAGAATTGCTGCGAGGTCTGCCCGTGTTGATTTCGGGTGGCGACTACGATGCGGGACTCGTGCATGTCGATAACGTGGTCGAGGTACTTGTTCGTGCGGCACGGCTGTCTAATGCAGCAGGGCAAATTTACAATGCGGCAGATGAAGAGGGCATCACCTGGAAGCAATATATGCGCGATTTGGCGGTCTTGATCAATGCACCGGTGCCGAGGTCAATGCCGCGGCCGCTGGCGCGATACCTGGCGTGGGCCGGAGAGTCGGCGTTTCGCACCTTGCGTGTTGGTCAGCGCCCGCCAATCACGAGAGAAGCCTATAACCTCGTAGGTTCCCATCATCGCATCAGCATGAGTAAAACCCGCAAGCAATTGCGGTATGCGCCGCTAACCAGTTATAAAAAAGGTCTTGAAGAGCTCGCCTCTTACCTGAAGGCCGGGTAAGAGGCGCAATTCGCACAATTCCCTTGCTGTCGGGTGGTAAGCGCAATAATATGTGCGCGTGCATGGCACAACATCACAAAAATCAGCTGACAAACATCCCGGTATTCAATAAGTATTCGTCGCTTGCGCCGTCGCTTCGCGTTTGGATGAACTAACTGCCACGTTTAGGCGTATGAATATCTGGTTGTGCAGCATGATGGCTGGATATCTGATTCGGTCGAGCTGCAAATGTCGCACTGTTCACAAGCATTCACGCAACGAAAACGGGGTAGTCTATGGCCTGGAATGAGCCGGGTGGGAACCGAAACGACAAAGATCCGTGGGGTAATAATGGTGGCGGTAAAAACCAAGGGCCACCTGACCTCGACGAAGCCATCAAGCAAATGATGAACAAGATTAACGCACTGTTCGGCTCCGGCTCTGGCGGCCAGGGTGGTTCAGGAAAAGGCAGCAGTCAGGGTAGTGGTGGCGTGTTTGCCCTGGCCTTTGTACTGCTGGCGATTTTTCTGGTGTGGAAATCGGTATATACCATCGATGAACAGCAGCGCGGCATTGTATTGCAACTAGGGGAATACAGTCGCACGCTTGAACCAGGTTTGCGCTTTGTGATTCCGGTAGTCGAAAAAGTGATTCCGGTTAACGTTACCAGCGTACGTGAAGCCGAACTCAGGCAGGAAATGCTGACGCAAGATGAGAACGTGGTCGAAGTTGAGCTTAATGTTCAATACACCGTGTCAGACCCTATCGCCTTCGCCCTGCGGGTTGAAGATCCGGAGCGTTCTTTGCGGCATGCAGCGGAGTCTGCTCTGCGTCACGAGGTGGGTAGCACCAATCTTAACCCCATCATGACTGATGGCCGTCCTCTGCTTGCACAGAACGTGCGCAGTCGCTTGCAGGACTACATGGATCTGTACAAGACCGGTATCAATGTGAGCATCGTGAACGTGAAGGAGGCGCGTGCGCCTGCTGCCGTGCAAGCCGCTTTCGATGATGTGCAGAAAGCCAATCTCGATAAAGAACGTTTCGTGAACGAGGCCGAGGCTTACGCCAACACGGTCGTGCCGGAAGCACGTGGCCGTGCGCAGCGTATGCTGGAAGAAGCCAACGCCTATAAAGAGCAGGTGATTGCTCAGGCGCAAGGTGAAGCGGATCGCTTCAAGAAATTGCTCGTTGAGTACAAGAAAGCGCCGGAAGTTACGCGAGAGCGGTTGTATCTCGACGCCTTGTCCAAGGTTTACAGCAGCTCCAGTAAGGTCTTAGTGGATATGGAAGGTGGCAACAACATTATGTACCTGCCGCTCGACAAAATTGTAAGCAATACCGGGAGCAGCGCAGCGCGTCCCGAAGAAGAGCAGAATGTTTCGGATATCGCCGACCGTGTGATTGAAGAATTGCGATCGCGTAACACGCGTACCACCGTGCGGGAGGGTAGATAATGTCTAAAGCATCCATGTTGTCGCTAGTCGTTGTACTGCTTCTGCTCGCTGTCGTTTCGTCTTCCATTTATGTTATCGATGAACGTCAGGTGGGCATCAAGCTGCAGTTTGGTGAAATCGTCAAAACCGACATTCAGCCCGGGTGGCATTTCAAATGGCCTCTGGTTCAGAATGTGAAGAAGTTTGATGCGCGTATTCTAACGCTTGATTCGCGCCCCGAGCGTTTCCTTACAGTGGGTAAAAAGTTCGTCATCGTCGATTCGTTTGTGAAGTGGCGTATCGAAGATGTGCGTGCCTACTACAAGGCGACCGCAGGGAATCGCTGGCAGGCGACAACGCTGTTGTCGAACTCCACCAATAAAGGCTTGCGTGACGAGTTTGCTGCGCGCAGTCTCACTGAGGTGGTGTCTGGAGAGCGTGATCAGCTTATGGCCGACATTACCGCCACGCTGAATGAGCAGACGCTGCCGGAATTCGGTATTCGCGTGCTGGATGTGCGCGTAAAAGGTATCGATCTGCCGGAAGATTTGAGTAAGAACGTATATCGCCGCATGTCTACGGAGCGTGAGCGGGAAGCGCGCGAAACGCGCTCGCAAGGTATGGAGTTGGCTGAGGGCATACGCGCCGATGCTGACCGACAGAAAACGATTATCGTGGCCGAAGCCTATCGTGATGCCGAGCGCATACGCGGTGAAGGTGATGCAACTGCCGCCTCGGTATATGCCGAGGCCTTCAACCGCGATCGGGAGTTCTATTCGTTTACGCGAAGCCTTAAGGCCTATACAGATACCTTTCAGGGCAAGGATGATGTGCTGCTGTTGCAACCGGGCAGTGACTTTTTCCGTTACATGAACTCCACCCAAAGCAAGTAGTAATCGGCTGCTGTTGGAAGGCTGGCGCATAAGCGCCAGCCTTTTTTTATGCCTGGCTGAATGGGGGAGGGGCTTCCGGGTGTCATGCGCTTGGATGTGGTCTGGGTGACGCATAATCCTGATGCGCGTTCATCTCGGTCGTACTGCGTTGTCGGTTTTGTAAAAAGCGGTTTTTTTATGTGTGCGAAAGCGTTAAAATCGCGAACCTTTGGCTGGGCCTGAGCTATATACGCGCCCTTTGGTCAACAAGGGTGAACGTCAAGGGGAGAATATGTGGCAAGACCTGTTTACTGCGTTTTGCCTGATGCTTGTGATCGAGGGCATTATTCCGTTCCTTTACCCCGGTAGATGGCGAGACGCCGTGCAGCGATTGTCTCTGATGGATGACAGAAGTATGCGCCTGGCGGGCTTTTTGAGTATGTTGGCCGGCGTCATTCTGTTAAGCATCGTGCGCTGAGTGACTTCTGGAAACTTCCTAACCCAATGTTAAGCAAGGTAGAAAAGACCGTATGACTGTGTCCAATCGCTGGTTATTGCCCGATGGTGTCGATGAGTTACTGCCACCCGAAGCGTGGGCGGTAGAGCATATGCGAAGGGCGATGCTCGATCATTATGCGGCATGTGGATATGAACTGGTTACGCCGCCTCTGATCGAATTTCTGGATTCATTGTTAACCGGCACCGGCAATAACCTTGATCTGCAAACGTTCAAACTGACCGATCAGCTGACCGGGCGAATGATGGGGGTGCGTGCCGACATTACTCCTCAGGCCGCACGGATCGATGCGCACCTGCTCAAGACCGACGCGGTGAGTCGTCTGTGTTATGTCGATACCGTCCTGCATACCCGTCCGGCACATATGCTGACGAACAGAAGCCCGATGCAGATAGGTTGTGAGTTATTTGGCGAGACCAGCGCAGCCGCAGATCTGGAAGTAATCTCCCTGATGCTGGAAACGCTGCGTATTGCCGGCATTCAAAAAGTGCACGTCGATCTTGCACATGTGGGTATTTATCGCGGCCTGATGTCTTTTGCCAATCTTGGCGCATCCTTGGAAGCGCAAGTGTTTGACGCACTCAGCCGCAAATCAATTCCAGAACTGGATACCTTAGCGGCGAGCGCCGCAAAGGGCAGCACTATCATTCATATCATTAGGGATTTTGCGCGCCTAAGTGGCGCAACCACAGCCTTGAATGATCTGCGTGCGCGCGTTGTGGACATTGGTGATCATCATCTGCAAACGGTCATCGAAGCCATCGATACCTTGCAATCCTTTGCCCAGGAAGTGGCCGGTCGCTTCCCTGATGTCGAACTTGGTTTCGATTTTTGTGAGTTGCGCGGCTACGACTATCACACCGGAGTGATGTTCGCGGCCTATGCCCCTGGATACGGTGACGCGCTGGCTAAAGGCGGCCGGTATGATGAGGTGGGTAAGGATTTTGGGCGTTCACGCCCCGCGACCGGCTTTAGTGCCGATCTCAAATATTTATCCCGTGCCGCGGCGGAAAACAAACCCGCCCGCAAGCGCGGGGGCATTCTGGCACCGGCCGGTGATGCGCCAGACCTGCTCGCGAAAATTGCCGAATTACGCCAGACCGAGCGGGTTGTTCAGCAGCTCAGTGCCCGCGATACGGGTATTGCTGGCTGCGATCAGCGGCTGGTGCGCGAAAACGACGAATGGGTAGTGCGACCACTCTGAGGCCGCCAGTAAACGAATTTTTGAAATAGTAGTCGGAGCGATGGCTCCATAGAGAGAAGAGACTTATGGGCAAGAACGTTGTCATTTTGGGTACCCAATGGGGTGACGAAGGCAAAGGCAAGATTGTTGATCTGCTGACTGATCAGGTGGCGGCAGTTGCGCGTTTCCAGGGCGGCCATAATGCTGGCCATACTCTGGTGATCGATGGCGAGAAAACCGTCCTTCATCTTATTCCATCAGGGATACTGCGCGAGAACGTGAGCTGCCTGATCGGCAACGGAGTCGTCTTGGCGCCCGATGCCTTGCTCAAGGAAATGCAGGAACTTGAAGATAAAGGTATTCCGGTCAAGGAGCGTCTAAGACTGAGCCTTGCCTGCCCGCTGATTTTACCTTATCACGTGGCTCTGGATCAGGCGCGTGAGATCGCCAAAGGCGAGAATAAAATTGGTACAACTGGCCGGGGCATTGGTCCGGCCTATGAAGACAAAGTATCCCGTCGGGGCTTGCGTCTGGGCGATCTGGCATGCCCGGAAAGCTTCGCGGTAAAACTGAAAGAAATTATGGAATACCATAATTTTGTGCTCACCCAGTACTATAAAGTGGATGCCATCGACTACCAGAAGACGCTCGATGAAACGCTAAAAATGGCGGAAGTGCTGCTGCCGATGGCGGTCGACGTGACTGACGTTTTACACACCTATCGCAAGAACGGCGACAATATTCTGTTTGAAGGTGCGCAGGGTTCCCTGCTGGATATCGACCACGGTACCTATCCTTTTGTCACATCGTCCAACACTACCGCTGGTGGTACCGCAACCGGCAGTGGCTTTGGTCCGCTCTATCTCGACTATGTGTTGGGCATCACCAAGGCATACACCACGCGCGTGGGTTCAGGGCCCTTCCCGACAGAATTGTTCAATGATGAAGGCAAACATCTGGCTGCCAAAGGGCATGAATTTGGCGCCACCACGGGCCGGCCTCGTCGTTGTGGCTGGTTTGATGCGGTCGCGCTGCGCCATGCGATCCAGATCAACAGTGTATCGGGTATCTGCCTGACCAAACTCGATGTGCTTGATGGCCTCGAAAATATTCAGGTCTGTGTGGGCTACAAGACCAAAGACGGTCGCGAGTTATTGCGCCCGCCCTTGGATGGTCGCGGCTATCAGGATATCGAGCCGGTTTTTGAAACGCTACCCGGTTGGAGTGACAGCACGCTGGGCGCCAAGACGCTCGAAGAGCTGCCCGAAAACGCCCGTGCGTATATCCGTTATCTCGAGGAAAAGATCGAAGCGCCCATCGATATCATCTCGACCGGCCCAGATCGCAACGAGACCATCGTGCTGCGACACCCCTTCGCTTGAGCAATGTGCTCCTATCAAGAAAAGCCCGCTCGCAGCGGGCTTTTCTTTTTAGATTAGGTAAACCTTGTTCCATCTTGTTGCCCAAGGCTTACGAAGCGGGGTTCAGGGCCAGTCGGATACCAGAATAGATAAAACGGTTATCTTTAGTTGCTAAGTTCAAACCTAAAATCGTTGGCGAGTGTGGGGCGCCCAAAGTGGTAACCCTGGTAAATATCGCAGTCTAAACCGCGTAATAGAGCAGCCTGCACTTTTTCTTCGACCCCCTCTGCTACCACGTCGAGATTCAGCTTTTTACACAGACTGATGATGCCCTCTACCATGGTCAGCGATTCATCACTTTCGTTCATGTTCTCGATAAATGAACGATCTATTTTTACTTCATCGATGGGAAGCTTCCACAGATAACTCAGTGAAGAGTATCCGGTGCCAAAGTCGTCCAGCGATATTTGCATGCCAGCATTGCGCAACGACTGCAGTACGCGCTTGGCGCCCTCGAAATTTTCCATGAACAGAGATTCGGTAATTTCGAGCCTGATGTCCGTCATCGCCAGCCCGTGTTTTTGAATCACATTTTTGATATCGGCTTCAAATCGGCGGGCCAACAATTGAATGGGGCTAATATTGATCGCAAGGCTGTTAAAGACGCTAAGGTCATGTTGCTTGCGCCATGCTGCCATTTGGCGACAGGCGATATCGAGCACCTGTGTGCCAAGTTCATAGATCAGATTATTTTTTTCAGCCAGAGGGACGAATACGTCAGGAGATACAAAGCCAAGCTCGGGATGGTTCCAGCGTGCTAATGCTTCGGCGCCTACGATGTGTTTATCCTTGTTAACCTTGGGTTGAAAGTAAACTTCTATCTTGCGTTGCTCGAGAGCCTTCCTGAGATCAAGTTCCAAGCGGACTTCCTGGTTAACTTTACTTTGATCTTCGGCGCTGAAAAAGTGCACCTGATTTTTACCGGCATGCTTGGCGCGATACATGGCAATATCCGCATGCTGCAGTACTTTTCCAAAAGGTGTCTGGTTCGCGTAACACATCACCGCGCCGATACTCGGTGTGGTGATCATGGGCTGGTCTCTGTCGAAGACCGGTTGGCCAACGCTATGAATGATCTTCTCTGCAATGCTGTGCGCGGTTTTTTGATTGGTTTCGTAGTCCTTGCCGGTGTGCTGTATCAATACGATGAACTCGTCGCCTCCGAGTCGCACGACCAAATCATCCGGGCGAACACAGTCTCTCAGGCGGTCGGCAACCACTTTAAGCAGGTTGTCACCAGCGAGGTGCCCCATGAAATCATTTACCCGCTTAAAGTTGTCCAGATCGAGAAAGAAAACCGTAGTCAGCGGGCAGCTGTGTGGCTGAGCCGACAGTTTCTGAAAAAACTCCTCCAGATAGCGTCGATTCGGGAGCCCGGTTAGGGTGTCGTTATATGCTGTGCGGTGCAGGGTCACGCGCAGGTGCTCTTTTTTACAGTGCAACAGGTAGTCTTCGGCAGCATTCAGGAGCGCATAGAGAAGGTCTCTGTCTTCATTCGACCAGGGGTCTGATTGGCCGGTCACTTTCTGGCGCCAAAGGGCAAAGGAGCTTCGCGGTTCCAAGTGACGTTCACCGTTTTTAATGATGATATTCACTGTGCCGGGCTTGCCTCCCCAGAGAATTTCCTGTTCGACTTCCGGTGCGCCGAAAAAAGCGATCAGTTCGGGCAGGTGTCGAGAGCGGACAGCGATAATCCCTGCCATATCCGGGGCGGCCGTCAAACTAAACCTCGAATCTTTACTCAACAAGGAAGTCGACTCAAATTCATGGCTGTCTTCACTTTCCATCATTTTGAAAAGATCGCGCGCAAAATCGGGGCTTTCTTGCCAATTACGACCGCTCACAAAACAGTGTTCGTCGATGCATAACCCCACATAGTTTTTGCCTATGCTGGGTTGAATCTTCTCCAATACGGTGTGCAATGATTTAATGTGGTAACCCGAGTCCGTCAGTGCCTTAAAGCTTTTTTCAACAAGATGCTTATTGGCGATTGAACGTTGAATGTTCTCTAGGTTAATGGCCGGGTGCAGGTGCGAAATCACGATGTCGGCAAACAGCTCGCAGGAGGCTTTCATTTCCGAGACCAGGTGATTGGGGGGGACTTTGGCTGTGTAATGATGGAAGGCGACCAAGCCCCAGAGCTTGTCGTTCGACATCAGTGCGATCGACATTGAAGCTTTTACATTCATATTTTTTAAATAGGCGACATGCATGTTAGACATGCTACGCAGTACGCTTACGCTTTGATCAAGTGGTTCGCCGTTGGGAAGTAATTGGGGAACCAGTGGAGAGGCTACGGCGTCCACATCGGCCATAATGCGCAAGGTGGACTTTTTGTACAATTCGCGCGCTTGGCGAGGAATATCCTCTGCTGGAAAGCGCATCCCCAAAAATTCGATGCGGGCGTTCTGTGATACCGCTTCCGCGACGACTTCTCCCGACCAGTCAGGCAGAAAGCGATACAGCATGACGCGATCGTAGTCCGCGTGTTTCTGAAACTCCTGCACCAGAATATTAAATAATTCATTGAGTGTTTCGCTCGCGCGGATGCGCGTGACCATACGATCAAGATTGATCAGTAAGTCGTACGAATCGAGTTTCGAGGTAGCAGGAAAAAACTCAAGGTTTATATAGTCGCCTGCGATGGCGCCCATGCATTCCCAGTGCTGGTTCGAAATGCGACCATGAGGACCAAAATTGAACAGCTGTGTTGTACTGGTGACGAGATGTTGAAAAATCGAGTCGCCTTCCAGTTCAAGCCAGTCGTACAAGGAGGCTCCCAAGAGCGGTGTGTCATGGGCCAGAGGTTCTGTGCGTTCCTTGTTAATCAGAGAGAGCGCATTTTGTGAGTGTTGCACGATGCGTTTGTCTTTGGGGTCAACCACCAATGCAAAACCATGAGGTTGGACCGCGCCAATGAACTGCACCTGTTCTTGTGCACAGGCCTCTGCTTCTTGTTGAGTGATGGCGCGGGTTTCGAGAATATTATTATCGTTGGGCATAAGGCTTCTCGTCCTGGCTTTCTCTGGGAGTTGAAGTTGAAGTATAGTCAATAACCCTTGGTCTTCCTTGGCCAGATCCACTTCGTGATGTGTTTTTCGAGCAATGTTAATTACACCGCTCGGCCCGGCCACCAGCCATCACGTTGCGGGGTAATGCATCGCTATTCTTGGGCGACGAACTGTGAGGTGCTCAGGGAAGGGAGCAGGTCGTGAGGGCTTCGATAGCGAGCAACAGACATCGCATCGCGATCATCATAGTTACTTAGTCGCCACAAAAGTTGCCCGTAAGGGAGCAGGGTAGCCTTCTACCGTCTTGTCGTGATCTTCCGGGTCGAGAAAATCGGACAAGGAGTTAAAGCGCATCCAGTCGGTACTGCGTTGTTCTTTGACCGTGGTTTGATTGACATCCACGCACTTCACTTCTTTAAAGCCTGCACGCAGCAGCCACTGTTCCAGCGTGGGCACGGTGGGTATAAACCAGACATTACGCATCATGGCATAGCGGTCATCTGGTACCAGGCTGTAGCCCAGAGGGCCATCGACCACCAGTGTTTCAAGCACCAGTTGGCCGCCCTGTCGTAAGGTGCCTTTCAGTTCATAAAGGTGGTCTATGGGGCTGCGCCGGTGGTAGAGCACGCCCATCGAGAAAGTGGTGTCGAAGCACTCCATGTTGGGCAGCACATCTTCCATGCGTACAGGCAAGAGGTGAATAGGGGCGGAGGGGCCACAGTACTTTTTAATGGCTTCGAACTGCAGCAGGAACAGGTTACTGGGGTCAATACCGATCACGCGCGCAGCGCCGGCACCAAGCATGCGCCAACAGTGGTAGCCGGAGCCGCAGCCGACATCGAGTATCAGACGATGTTTAAGGGGGGCGATGTGAGGGGCGACACGCGCCCATTTCCAGTCTGAATGCCATTCCGTATCGATGTGCGTGCCAAACAATTCGAACGGACCTTTCCGCCAGGGCATCAGGCCGCGCAGGCCTTGCTCCAAACTGTGTTGCTGCGCTTCGGTGAGTGGCTGGGTGGTGGCGGCGCCAACGCGCGCAGTATCCAGCTGTACGGATTCTGGTGTGATCTCCGGCAGAGTGTTCAGCGCCGACATCCAACGCGCGAGATCACCGTGGGGGCGTTCTTTGAACTTGAATTCGAGCAAGGCTTCCAGGCTTTCGCGCCACGGGGCCAGTTTGCTGCCGCACATGAAAGCGAACAGATCATCATAGATACGGTGGTAATCCAGACTCATCGCCTTGCCTTATTTAATCGCCAACATCGAGACAAAATTAAAGCACTGATACCACACAAAGGAGCGCGCGAAGCCAGCGTCTTGCAGGCGTTGCTGATGCGTGGCGAGGGTTTCCGGTAGCAGAACCTTTTCGATGGCGGAACGCTTTTGCGCGATTTCCAGGTCGCTGTAGCCATTTGCGCGCTTGTAGAGCCAGTGCAGCTCCTGTTGCTCGTTTTGCTCCTCGTCAGCAAACCTGAGTTTCTCCGACAGTATCAGCACGCCACCGGGTACCAATGCGTCGGCAATGCGCGTGAGGAGGGGGGCACGGTTTTCGACGGGCAAAAATTGCAGCGTGAAGTTGAGGGTGACAACGGAGCAGGCCTCAAACGCGATATTGCGTATGTCTTCGCACACGAGTTGTACCGGGGCCTGCTCATTGTTGAGCTCGATATAATGCGCGCAGCGTTCGATCATGGCCGGGGAGTTATCGACTGCCACAATGCTGGCGCGCTTGCCTGCCAGGCCATGTCGCATGGCAAGGGTGGAGGCACCGAGTGAACAGCCCAGATCATAACACCGGGTATCGTTCTGCGCGTAGCGTTCGGTGAGCAGTCCGATCATGGGAATAATGGTGGTGTAGCCGGGTACCGAGCGCTGGATCATATCGGGAAATACACGTGCTACGGCTTCGTCAAAGGCAAAGTCATTCACCCGGTCAAGGGGCGAGGCAAAGAGCGTATCCGGGCCGAGATCCTTCATGGCTGAGCCGTGCCTCCCTCGGTCGCAGCCGGCATGGATAGGCCGCATTTGATGCCGCGGTTTTTGTAGTCGACGAGCAAGCCCTGCATGGCGTCGTTTTTGTCCGCCACAATAAACAGGTAACCATTCACGCACCGCGCGCTTTGGTGTGAGGGCTTATGCGACAGGCGGTAGGAGTCTTCTTCCTGTTCGGCAATCAGTACGGCGCGATAGGTGCTCAGTGCAAAGTCGTCTTTATATTCGCTATGCCGCAGCAGTCCTTGCCAATTGAGTACCAGCACGGTGGCGATGGCCGTGCCGATCATGGCCAGAATCAGGGTGCGTTTGGAAACGTGATCGGTGTTATCTGCGCTCATAAATTGTTTACCAGGGGGTCAGTCTCAGCGGTTCTTCGTCCAGTGCGGCCAATTGCTCGCGTAGTTCAAGGATATGCGACGACCAATAGCGCTCGGTGTTGAACCAGGGAAAGTGCATCGGAAACGCCGGGTCATCCCAGCGACGAGCTAGCCAGGCCGCGTAGAACATCATACGCAAAGTGCGCAATGTTTCTACCAGCGCGAGCTCTGCGGTATCAAACTCACAGAACTCTTCATAACCTTCTATCAGTTCCTGCAGTTGCGCAGTTTGCTGGTGCCGGTCGCCCGACAACAGGAGCCATAAATCCTGCACCGCGGGCCCCATTATGCAATCGTCAAAATCCACAAATACGCCGCGGTCGTCGCGCCACAGAATATTACCCAAATGGCAGTCGCCATGCAGCCTGATAAAAGGCCATTCGCGGCTATTCCAGATATGTTCCATGCGGGCAATGAGGTCGCGGGTAAGGCTCTCGTAGGCATCGCGCAGGCCGCTGGGAATAAAGCCTTCGTTCAGCAGGAAAGCGCGGCTCTCGTGTGCCCATACCTCAATCGACAGCGCGCGGCGATGTGCAAAAGGCTTGCTTTGCGCCAGTTGGTGCATGCGGCCGATATTGCGACCAATACGGAACAGGGTGTCGGCTTGGTCCACCTCGGGTGCATAGCCGCCTTGGCGTGGAAACAGCGTAAAGCGAAAGCCGCCGTACTCAAAGAGGCTTCGGCCATCCATGCGTGTAGGCGCGACAACGTCTATCTCGGCATCCAGCAGAGCCTGACTGAAGTCATGTTCCTCCTGAATGGCCGCATCACTCCAGCGTTGAGGGCGATAAAATTTGGCAATAATCGGCGTGCCTTCATCAATGCCCACTTGATAAACGCGGTTTTCGTAGGAGTTCAGCGCGAACACACGCTGATCGCTCAGCAGTCCGAGCGATTCCACGGCATCCATGACCAGATCTGGAGTGAGTGAGGCGTAAGAATGATTCAAAGTGTTGCCTGCCGCTGTGATGATTGGGCGCGCATTCTAGCACGAATGGCCAAGCCTTTTATCCTTGTGTATGCTGCCCGGTTTTGCACCGGATGTTCTGTCGGTTAACGCAGCAAGGGAGGGGGAGATGTTCAGATTGTGGTTAGTCTTATGTGGGGTGCTTGTGTGTGTGCAGGGTGTGTATGCAGATGCAGAAGAGCAGCCCTCGTGGCGTGCTGAAATCGATGTGAGTTATTCGGAAGCCAATCCCGATTACAAGCCGTTTTCCAACGGGGAAGGTGTGGCCTTGCATGCTGTCGCATTTTGGCACAATTGGCAGGTATTCGGTCGTCTTGCGGAGGCGGAGTTTCAGCCCAGCGGTGAAGTGGCGGGCGGTACAATGAAGGACTGGTGGGCTCTGGGTCTAGGTTATGAGAGACCGATTACGGAGCGCTGGTCTGTACGCGGACGCAGTGCTTTTCAGGGCCTGACGCGCAAACGCAGCACGACCAGGAGTAGCGAACAGGGCTACGAATTTGCCGTGGGAGCCGGATTTTCCCCAACTCAGGCCTGGCAATTTTATCTTGATGTGGGTGTGATGGATGTGCTGATCGATGACTGGAGCCTGTCTTTCGAGGGGCGCTACAGGATGAGCGAACGGGTCTACCTCGTTGCGCGCCTGCGTGACTATGCAGATTTTGATCTGACCTACTATGAAGGCGGCATCGGGCTGCGCTTTTAGATGGCTTGGAAGCCCATGGAGAGTGCGGGGTGCCTCTAGTCAAACAGGCGCAATTGTTCTCCCCTTGTGCCATTGGGTGGAGACTGAAAACGCACGCCAAGCCCCAACAGGCGCACAGGTTTTTCTGAGCGCTTGCGAGCTTCCTCGAGCATACTGAGAAAGGCAGGCAGATCCTGCCAGCGTTGTGTTGGTGCGAGGGTGTGTTCCAATGTGGTTTGCCGGAAGTCAGCAAACTTTACTTTCACGAAACGTTTGTTGATGCGCAGCGAATCGTTATGCTGAGGTACCCGGCGCGTCAGCGTCGCAAACAGTTCTTTCGCGCGGCTTAACAACTCCTCTTCCGTGCTCAGATCATTGCCATAGGTATGTTCCACCGACAGCGATTTACGCACACGGCTGGTTTGTACGGGGCGGTCGTCGATGCCCCGCGCCAGATCATGAAGGCGCACGCCGTACTTTCCAAAGCGCTGCACCAACAGGCGCTTTTCTATTTGTTGCAGGTCGCGGCAGGTTGTCACACCGAGCTCTGCAAGCTTCTGTGTCGTGACTCTGCCCACACCATTGATTTTGCTTACCGGGAGTGCCGCCACGAAGGCGTTAACCTGATCGGGCGTAATCACGCATAAACCATCGGGCTTGTTCCAGTCGCTGGCGACTTTGGCCAGAAATTTATTGGGTGCGACACCGGCGGATACGGTGACCTGAAGCTCGGAACGGATGCTGGATCTGATGGCTTCAGCAATGCGGGTGGCGCTTCCCGAAAAATGCTCGCAGGTACTCACATCCAGATACGCTTCGTCGAGCGATAGGGGTTCGATAAGGTCGGTGTAGCGGGCCATGATGGCGCGCATGCGCCGCGACACCGCGCGATACAAATCGAAGTTGGGCGGCAGGAATACGAGGGAGGGGCAAAGCTTTTGTGCCTGAGAGGAGGGCATTGCCGAATGCACGCCAAATTCCCGCGCCCGATAATTACAGGTGGCAATGACGCCGCGCGATCCGGGGCGCCCACCCACGGCAATGGGCTTGCCTTGCAGTTCGGGGCGTTCCCGCATTTCTACAGAGGCGTAAAAGGAATCGGCATCGATATGGATAATTTTTCGCATGCGCGGCGTCGTGACAGTGTGCCCGGTGGTAAGCCAGTAAGGATATAGTAAACTGGCGGCCAGAATAATAAGCAATGTGGCAAGAGGAGAGTGTATGCGCGATTTTGCTTCGAGAACCGTGGTGGTGACGGGTGCCGGATCGGGGATTGGTCGATCGTTGGCAAAGCAGTTTGCAGCGAAAGGCGCCTTCATGGCGATATCAGATATCAATGAATCGGCGGTGAATGAAACGGCAGAGCAGATTGTTGCGTCCGGAGGACGTGTGCACGCTGCAGTGCTGGACGTGTCTGATCGCACCGCCGTATATCGCTACGCGGAGCAGGTTTACGGCGAATACGAGCGGGTGGATATCGTCATTAACAATGCCGGTGTCACCGTGAATCAGCGCATTGATGATCTTGATTATGACGATTTTGAATGGGTAATGAATATCAATTTCTGGGGCGTTGTGCATGGCACGAAAGCGTTCCTGCCTTTTCTCAAACAGGCGCCCGAGGCTTACATTGTGAATATATCGAGCCTATTTGGCTTGTTGGCCTACCCCACGCAAGGCGCTTATAACGCCAGCAAGTTTGCGGTGCGCGGGTTTACCGAAGCGCTGCGATATGAACTGGCGGATACCAAGGTATTGCCCATCTGTGTGCACCCCGGCGGCATCGATACCAATATTCTCAAGCATGCCCGGTATCATCAGGGGGACGACGGCAATCGTAATCATGCGCGCGCTATCAAAGAGTTCAATCGTGTCGCCAGAACCACGCCGGATGACGCCGCGGCGGAAATTGTGAGGGCCATCTTGAAAGGCAATCGCAGATTGTTGATAGGTACGGATGCGCGGGTACTCGATCTGGTTCAGCGGCTGTTCCCGGGCAGCTACGACCGAATGATCGGGTTTTTGCTCAAGCAGCGCTTTTTTCGTTCGAGATTTTAATCAGGTTGTTTGACGGAGATACAAGCGAATGGATGTGATGCGCGTGGATTGCGTGGTGATTGGGGCCGGAGTTATCGGTCTCGCAATAGCCAGAGCATTAGCTCAAGGTGGCAGGGAGGTATGGTGTCTTGAGCGTGAAGATGCCTACGGAATGATTACCTCTTCGCGTAACAGCGAGGTGATTCATGCCGGCATTTATTACCCGCAGGGTAGCCTCAAAGCACGGCATTGTGTGCGAGGCAAGGAATGGCTGTATGCGTATTGTGAGCAGTACCGTATACCCCATCGACGCTGCGGCAAACTGATTGTGGCCTCGAATGCGGAGCAAGTTGAGCAGTTGGTCGGCATTCGCGCGCGGGCCATGCACAATGGTGTTAACGATCTGACCTTTCTTGATGCGAAAGATATCCGTGCTATCGAGCCGGAGTTGGCGGTCGCTGGGGGCCTGATGTCGCCGTCGACGGGCATTATCGATAGTCATGCCTATATGACGCAACTAGTGGCAGATCTGGAAGCGGCCGGTGGGCACCTTGTATGCCGGACTCCTGTTGCAATGGATTCGGTTCGCTCGCAGCGGATACGACTCAGACTGTTGAGCGACGATTCCTTGCTGGAAACCGCTTGCTGTATTAATGCCGCGGGCCTGGATGCTCCGGCCTTGTTAAGAGGCGTGGAGGGCTTCGATGCCAGCCATATTCCGCAAACCTGGTTTGCCAAAGGCAGTTATTTTTCCTATCAGGGCAAAACGCCGTTCTCACATCTTATTTACCCCGTGCCGGTAGATGGCGGGCTGGGTGTGCATCTCACTCTGGATATGCAAGGTAGTGCGCGCTTTGGTCCTGATGTGGATTGGCTGGAGGGTGGTCATGAAACCTGCGACTTGCAAGTGCCAGCCGAAAAATCAGTGGCTTTTGCGCAGGCCGTGAAGGCATATTGGCCTGCCTTGGATACATCCAGACTGGCGCCGGACTATGCGGGGGTGCGCCCTAAGCTAAGTGGGCCTGGTGCGCCGGCGGCCGATTTTGTCGTGCAGGGCTCATCTGTACACGGTGTAGATGGCTTGGTGAATGTGTTCGGCATCGAGTCGCCCGGTCTCACCGCATCGTTGTCGCTGGCGCAAGAGGTAGTCGAAGTACTGGAAAATGCTAGCGAGTGATCGCGTGTACTTGAGTGTTAAAGAGCCTGTTGTTTAGGTGTGCGGGCAATGCTCCAGGCGTCTACCCGTTTGACTCCCTTGTTCACAAGCAGTTGGGCCAGTGTGTGAAGTGTGGCGCCAGTGGTCATCACGTCGTCTACCAATGCCACGTGCTGCGCCTCAAAGGCGTGTTTTGCCTGCCACACAAAGGCATGCTTCAGATTGCGTTGGCGCGCCTGCCGGTCGAAACGGGTCTGGGACTGGGTCCGGATCTGTTTGCCAAGTAAGTGGGACTCTACAGGCAAGGCCAGCTGTGTGCTTAGTTTCTTGGCCAGCAGATGGGCCTGATTGTAGCCTCTTCGGCGTTCATCTTTGCGATACAGCGGCACCGGGATGAGATATTCCGGCCAACTGTCTTCTGCGTAAGCGTCCTCCAGGGATTGTTTGGTCAGTGTGATGAGCTGTGCAGCGCGATAGCGCCTGTGTTGGTACTTGAGCTCTTGCAGGCAGCAGTCAATGGGGAAAGCGTAGCGCAGGGGAGCAACCGTACGGTGAATG
>JBFHUL010000034.1:0-32617 GCA_041590075.1 Oleiphilaceae bacterium | reverse complement strand
TGAAAATCTGGTGACACATAGCCCACCCGCAAAGGCCTCTCGGGTTCGAAGCGGTCGCGGGGGAAACGGAAACGTGACGCGGAGATACTCGCCGGCACATAGTTGGACCATTCATGATGCTGCCTTGCGACCTCCGCAGGTGCCAGATCGGGAAGATAATTCAACGCCAGTAAATAATTGGAATACGCCGCCGAAAGACCTGGCTGGACCTTCGCGGCTTTGCTAAGCGCGCTAACCGCCTCATCCATACGCCCGCAGTCCTTCAGCGCATTACCCAGATTGCTCCAGCACATGCCGTTATCTGGCTGTTTGCTTACAACTCGTTGAAAACAGTCAACGGCCTTTGCGTATCGGTGCCCTTCTTTGTATAGCAAACCGAGATTATTCCAGCCCTCAATCAAGTCGGGCTTTATCTTAAGGCAGGTACGGTAAGCCTGAATGGCTTCTTTGCGCTGTCCTAACTGTGCGCGCAGCTTGCCAATACTGAAGTACGCCTGGAAGCGCTTTGGGTCTGCTTCAGCGACTTGCTCAAACAACTCTAAAGCCGGGCCAGTATGCCCCATTTGCTGGGCGATCGCCGCAAGGAATTGTTGGGCATCAAGGTGGCCGGGGTTCAGACCCAGCACCTTACGGTACAGCTGTTCCGCCTGCTGCAATTGCCCTTGCCGATGCAATCCGACAGCCACCTGCATCGTATGCATAATCTGCTTTCGCTGTTCGGGAGAAAGCCTTACGGCATCAGTCTTGCGATTACTGCGTTTTTTTTGTTTTTTCGCCATGATCCTGTGTACGGATATACCACCGTTTACGTCGTATGATTACGCTACCCGAACCGGCAAACGCCAACTCGCGGCTATTATTTGGGCTGAAAGGTAAAGGGGATGGTAATCGTTTTGCGGGCAACGTTCTCGGCACCATAGTTAGCGAGGAGAACACGATTACACACTTTAGTTTCCAGTGTTTTATGATTAAGCCCGGATTCCATCACACGGCAATAGCTCACCTCACCACTCGCTTCAATCACCACTTCCAGCAACATCCTGCCTTCGAGAAAGGGGTCTTTACGCAATTCACGATTGTACAAAGCGTACAGCGGTGCTTTCAGCTTTTCGTTGGTGTAGCGAATACTTTCTTCACTGCGTTCGTTACTACGCTGAGCCGCCTCGGCTTCTGCAATCGCAAGTTGACGTTCGGCTTCAGTTTGCGCCAAACGCGCGGCGTCATGATCTTCCAGCGCCACCTGCTCGGCCGGGCGTGCAAGCGTATCGGTTTCGATGCCCCTTGATTTAGATGCGGCTACGTTGCCGGGTACCGCATTCGCTTTGGCCGCGAGTGTTTTCTCGGCACGTATCTCAGACTTCTTAGTTAAGTTACTGACATCTACCGCACTACGCAGGTCTGCCAAATCATCTTGTAAGGCGAGCAAACCGCTTTTCTTTGCTACGTCCCGCGCTTCCTTTATCGCTGCCTGATCGGGAATGGGTTCAGGCGGCTTCTTTTTAGGAACCGGCTGGGGCTTTGGTTCGGGCTTTGGTTCCGGAACCGGTTCTGGTTTCAGTTCGGGTTCGGGTTCCGGCTCAGGTTCTGGTTCGGGCTCTGATTCCGGAACTGGTTCCGGCTCCGGCACCTTCAATGGCTCTTGTTTTTCAATCAGTTTTGCTAACTGAGGGGGGAGTTTTTCCAGTTCTGAGCGCTCAGGTTCCGGCAGATCGATGTAAGGGATCGCCAGCGATAAAACGAGCAATACCAGCAGCAACCCGGCAAGAATTGCGCGAAACAGGAGGCTTTCCGATTTTTCCTCGGTCCAGGGTAAGCTGAGACGATCTGTTGAACGTGCCATTAGCCTTCCTGCGCGTCTGCTTGGCGCTCAACGGCCAACGAGATGTTGCTATAACCCGCGTCTGTGCAGGTTGCCATGACTCGTTTGAGTTCCCGGTAAGGAATACTTTTGTCGGCAATCAGCGTCAGAGACAATGGTGTTGCACTCTCATTAAGTGCGCTCGTTGAGCGTGATGCCTGATAACGCAACTCATCACCAAGCCCTTTCAGGATCTGCGCGCCCGGATTGTCATTCAGGTCAGAAACCGGCCGCCCCTGAACCAGCACCTTGCCTTCGAATACTGTGACAATCAGCTGTTCATCAGGCTGCTTGTCTGCCTGGGAGCTGGGTAACTTTACTTTGCTGTCTTGCTGCAGCACTTTGACATCGGATGAATTCACCATCAAAAAGAACACCAGGATCGTGAAGATGTCCATCAGTGAAACCAGGTTCAATCCGCCAGCCCGATGCATACGGGAATAATGCCGACGCATTCGCTTGGCTCGCCGCGATAGCTTCATCATTTACCTCCCTCTACCTGAGGGGCATCACCAATCGATACATCCGGAAACAACTCCGCATCCACGAGATTGGCTGCCACTACTGCGGGATAGGAACGACTGGTGTCCATCGCACTCACGAGGTCCTGATAGGCAATGCCGGGTTCCAGTAGAATGGTAATGTCGGTTTTATCCGGCACACGCTGCTTGATACTTTGTAGAAAAGTGGATAACGCCGCAAAATCATAGCCGGTTTCACCGCGGGCAATCGTCGTGAGAAGACCCGATTTCGTGGAGGCTACCGAAAGGGCATCGGATCGTAAAATCAGCTGCAGCTGAAATTCTTCGTCCGGATTAATTTGCTGCAGCGCTTCACTGTCAGCGGGGAAGTTCAAATCGAGCACGGCGGTTTGCGAAAACACCATACTCAGCAGCAGCACAGGCACCAAAACAATCATGAGATTCATGAAAGCTGTGATATCCAGCTCTGCCTGCTGCACCATGCGTTTGTGTTTACGTCTCGCCATGCGAATCGCTCTTTAGATGAGGCAGATCAGGATTGGGTGCCGGGTTGCTCGGCAATCATATTTAGCAGTTTGACCCCCGCCATTTCGAAGCTATCGACAATTTCATTGGTTTTGGTCTGCAATACAGCGTGGAACAGCAACAAGGGGATGGCCGACATCAAGCCGAAAGCGGTGGTATTCATCGCAACCGAAATACTTTGCGATAACAGTGAGGCTTTCTCCGCCGGATCGGCATTAGCGACGGCCGTAAACGCGGCAATTAGGCCAATAATCGTGCCCAAAAGACCCAACAGGGTTGATACATTTGCCAGCGTTGCGAGGTATTGCGTGCGCTTTTCTAGCCGCGGCAAGGTTTCCATTAAACCCTCTTCCATCGCATACTCGATATCGTCACGGCTTGCTTTGTTGAGTAAGCGACTGAGGCCGGCACCGATTATGGCGGAGATTGCGGTATTGGAATCATTGGCAAATTTCAAGGCACGTGGATAGTCCTTCTTGCGCAGAATAGGCAACAAACCGCGATCAAAGGCTGCACGATTGGCGCGCTTGGCGGCGGACAAATATATATAGCGCTCAATTGCGATGGCCAGCCCCAGAATCAATACCAGTGCAATGGGATACATGAAGACCCCACCCTCCTGAAAAAATCGCACCACCGTTTCGTACATAATATTTCTCCTGAAAACCCCGTAGAGTTAAACTTTTATAAGCTCGTTACCCAAAGACACTACCCTTACCCCGCACCCGAAAATGGCCACTGGGCCGGCACCCGAGGAATGCTAACGTTTACTGAATTCCACGACGTCGAGCTGTAGGTAGCGTGAAAAATATACCTGTTGCTGATGCCGTAACGGTTCGATGGGTGTGAGCATGTTGGGCAATTCTTTTACCGGCGACTGTTCCTCACGGTTTTCAACTGTCGGTAAGCGCCAAGGCAAGTTAAAGGTAACGTTGGGTAATTCTGTGTTGCCAATAATAGAGACTTCACCAACTGTTTCAACAGCTTGCGCATTTTTTTTGGACCCGTTCTCAGCATTGACATACCACGCCTGAAACAAGGTAAAAATAACCACCAGATGCTTGACCGTGACTACACGAAGACGCGTCATATTTTCCGCTCCAATAGTTTTATCCAGCGCTGTACTGTGTTGGTATCTTCTTCGTCGGATAACTCAACATATTGTTCGTAATGGGAAATCGCTCGCTCATATTCTTGTAAATAGAGCTCATACAGCACGCCCAGGCTGTAATGTACACGCGCGGCATCCGGCGCAATGGAGGCAGCTTGCAGAAGATACTGCTCGGCCTGACTAAAGCGCCCTTCGGTCTGAGCTAGGTGTGCGTGCAATTCCAAGGCATCGATATTCTGCGGATTCATTTCCAAAGCCTTATCCAGAAGCGCCGGCATCGCCGCTGAGTCTCCACGCGCGCGCGCGATCAGTGCCAGGTTGACGTACGCACCGGCCAGACGTGGCTGCTCTGCCAGAAGGTTGCGAAAGGCCGCCTCCGCCTCGGAATATTGTTGCGCGGCGACTGCTGCAACCGCATTCTGGAAAGCGGTTTGTTGTGCTGCCGTCAATACCGGCACAGGATGCGTATTTATGGGCACTTCGGGGGCTTTTACGATACGCTTGTTGCCGCCGGAACAAGCAGCAAGCACCGCACACAGCAGCACGATACAGAGTCTAATAAGGCTCACGACTGATCTCCGGTAGTTTTGGTGCACGCAGATATTCTGTCGGGTTCATTTCTGCCAATACCAGGAAGGACTTCTGTACCCATTCGTCGTATTGGCCTTCTGGTGCACGCGCCACATTCAGACGATACAGATCCATGGCTTGTTCCTCGAAAGGATACGCCTGTTCCTCAAGCAGGATATCGTATTGTTCCTGCTGGAGAGCGGTGAGTTCAGGAGGCCGCTCTGAATCCATCAAATCCCGTGCCAGCTGGCGATAAAGGCTCGCAATATGATGAGTCGCCGCCGCACTGTATTCGGCCACCCCATACTCCGCAACCTGTTCTAGCTCCGCCACCAATGACTTAAGCGCCTGTTTTTTGCGCGTTAAACTTTGCTTGAGCGGTAATTGCAAACGAATCGCCGAGAACGTCTCCAGACCCTGTTCTGCCAGCGCCAGCCGCGCTTTCGCGGCAAGGCTGCGCGCGCGTGGCGTGGTCGTCCCTGCGCGTGCGGACTCGTAAGCAACCAGACGCTCACGCCAGTCGGCAGCCTGCTTGGGATAGTAGCGATCGTGATAGGCAATCTGTTTATCGTAGGCCTCAATGACCAAATCAAATTGCTCGGGGTATTGATCGATAAATCGGCCATACAAACCCATTGCTTCGGCAGGAAGACCTTCAAGCTCATAGTATTCGGCGGCCTGATAAACAGCCGCGGAAGCCTGATCGGGATCTTCATATACCTTAGCCAACACCAATAACTGGTCGGCAGCCGCTACATGATCCCCATTGTTCTGGTAGGCATACACCAGCTTTTCATCGACATCGCGTTGATAGTCATGGTTCGGGAATCGGGTTGTGAACAGATTGAGTGTTGCAATGGCGCGCGGCCATGCCTCCGCGGCCAGCAACTGTGCCGACGCTGCATAGAGTGCCTCCGCAACAAAGCTGGACTCAGGTACGGTATCGACAACTTTCAGGTACAACTCCGCCTGCGCCATCGCATCCGGTGCTTGCTCGGCTTGCCGATAAATCGATGCAGCGAGGCGCTCCTGTAATGCTCCCCTATCTTTGGATGTTGCCATGGCCAAGGCGGCTTGGTAAGCGCCCTCTGCTTCGTTGAAACGCGCCAGCTCGAACAGACTGTGTGCCACAACCAATGCACTCGCATAACGTACCGCCGGCTTGGCTTTATCGTGGGCCACCACCCGTTGGGCGGTTGCCAGAGCCTCAGCCCACTGTTGCGCGTCAAAGCGCTCGTTGGCCAGTACATTTAATAGATCGGGCGTACGCGCATCAGATTGAAAGCGCTCGGCAAAGCTCTCAATACTGTTTACCCTGGCAACCGCCAATTGTGAGCTCCATAGTGCGCTGTTCTGGCTAAGTTTGTCGTAACTGCGAATCGCCGCGTAACCTGCCGTGGCCGCATCGGCATGGGGCGCTTCAGCGTAGGCAGTACGCTCATACAATGTAATGGATTCCTGAATAGCGTTCGCGCGGTGGCGTGCTTCCGCCGCGAGAAATACGTGTCGGCCGTTCTGGTCCGAGTCCGGATCGGTTTCAGCCAGCTCCAGATAATAATCTCTCGCCCGCTGACTGTGTGCATCGATGTGTTCGCGATTACCCTGATCCAAAGCGGTTTGCATACGAATGTAATAAAGGTGGGCAAGCTCCGACAGGTAGCCGAGCGTATGGGGGCGCACCTGCTCTTGCTGTGCCGTGTCCAGCCCCGCCCAATAAGCACTGTGAATACCAAAACGTGCAACGAAGTCTTCTTTAGCCTGCCACTCACGTATATCAAACTCCCCCTCGTGATACGACCGGATGGCATTCAACGCCATGCGATAGGCATGAAAATCATCACTGTATTCGCGCGCATACGCCAGTGCGACACTGGCGCTTTCTTCATAGCGATCTTGGGCCAGATAGAAGCGGAACAAGGCGTCGTACATCAGGAAGGCATAGTCACGATGCGCAAGTGTGGATTGCAGGGTTTCGATGCTCGCCGCGTTCTCCTGTTTGGAAAACACAATGGCTAACAGTCGCAGCGTATCTTCAGCCAATTCCTGTTCGCTTTCGTCGAGCGTGGTAATGGATGTAGCGCGCCGCAAAGCCGGATAGTAATCCAGGGTCTCGGCCGCCAGTTTTGCAGCTTCCGGATAACGACTTTCCCGGAACAGGGCCCAGCCGGCTTTAAATTTGGCCAGCTTATGAAAGGCATCGTCTTCCGAAAACGCAATAATTTTCTTGTATTGCGCAGCTGCGTCGGCATATTCACCGATCTCGAACATGGCTTCAGCCATGCGAAAACGCGCTTCGTCAACGAGCGCGGAACGCGGGTAAAGCCCCACCAGCAATTTTAGCCGCTTAATCGATTCTTCCCGATTCCCGATAAACAGCGTGGCCTTTGCGGTTTGATATAACAATTCATCCATACGCTGGTAAAACACGCCCGAATCAACGATTTTTTCGTAACTTTCGAGTACCGCTTCACTTTGCTTTACCTTATCAATCGTGAGCTTTTTGCTGCTGAGACCATATTTGGCACTGAGGTTGTTAATGCGATTCAGCGCATCCACTTTCACATCGGGCGACTCGGCATTTTCAAACAGTTTCACATAGCGTTTCATCACATATTCGACGGAAACTTTGGGGAGTTCTTCGTTGCGATAAACGAGAAAGGCAGGTTTGATATCACCAATGGTTTGAGGCTCGTTATTCACCTCAATCATAAAGGGTAAGGGTTCGGCGAGAACCGATTGCGCGAGCGCAAATGCCAGTAATAGCGCGAACATCGTGTTGGTCATGAGCGAGGCTAATCGTGTCATTGATAGCGCCCATCCAAACGGTTTTTCCGGGCCTGCTTACTTTCCGCAATCGACTGCAGAATATGAATCAAACCCTGCTCGGAACGCTCAAAATGCCCTAGCATATCGCGCCGTAGCAGTGCCAAACGTTCCTTGGCGAGTGTATTCAAATGCTGATCGAGGTCCCGGTCCAATACCTGTAGATCTTTTATTTTTCCAGCCACCTGCTTTTGAAGTCTCGCCACCTGTTTTTGTTTGTCGTTCAGTGACTGTTCACCATTGGCGATGGCTTGCATGGTGGCTGCCAACCTTTTATCGAGCGAGCTTACACTGCCTTCCATTGCAGCCCATTCGAGCGCATCCGCGGTTTGCCGATGCGCCGTCACCTGTGGGTTCAAGCGACGAAATTCTTTTTGCAATTCAGCCACTTTCGCTGCGAAACTGTCGCGGTTAAACCGCCGACTGCTCAAACTGAAATCTTTCTGCTTTTTGGCCAGAGCAGCTTCAAACACGCGCAGCTGGTTACGCCAATACTCCAGGCTCGCACGTAACAAATCCAATTCCTGCAACAGGGCAACCGAGTCGTAAATCTCTTCGTCTGCGACCATATGCCCGTAATACGCTGCGCGAACCGTGTTGCGCGCGACATCCTTGGTGAGAAACCATTCGAGCCCTTCCAGGCCATCTTCTTCAATCAGCACTTTGCGGAACCCGTGCTTGCCAAGGAGATCGCGTATTTTATCCATGGTGTCGAGTTCTTTTTCGAAATAATCACTCGCTTCCACGTAAGCCTCAATGGCCTGACTGATGTAACCGCCCCTTTCATAGGCATAGGGAATAGCCAGCAAGGCTTCGGCTACGCCGCTTTTGATTAGCGCGTGTTTTTTTACTGCATACCAGGATTGCGTTGCGGAGCGAAAATCATTCAGCTCCAACTGTGCCACGCCATTGAGATACAGCGCCTGCGGTGCAGCGAGTGAATCAAGGTGCACTTTCTTGAAGGACTCAACCGCCTGAGCCGGCTCATTTTCGTTCAGCAGAATCGCTCCCGATGCAAAATGAATTCGGTCATTGAGCTCTAATTCGGGGCGTGTTTTACCCTGATTCAGCGAGCTGGCAACGCGCAATGCAACCAAAGCCTTGGTTTTATTGGTATTCGTTGACGCATAGGACATCGCGAGATTGTAATAGGCGTGGGCAATCCAGATACCACTCAAAATGTCGCTCAGTACCTGCGCAGCGCGCATATCGCTCCCGAGCTTGATAAAACAATTGGCACGATAAAAAGCCCATTCCTGCTTTTCTTCCAGACTGAGCTGATTCTTAAGTCGTTTGAAGGCCTTGAGCGCCGGAATACACTGATCGGAGTAATAAAACACTTTACCCAGAGAAAACCAGTCGTAACTGGTCATGTCTTCGGGTTTGCGTGGCAGCTTTTCGAGCACCGCCGCCAGCTCTTCACGTAAATTAAAGCCTCGAAGTGCTGCGGCATAGGCTACAGGATCGCTCTGTGTGGCCGTTTCATCCATCAATACCAGTGCATCGAGGTAACGCTCACTCTCGATCTGAAAACGCAGCAGTCCCCGGTAGAGCTCCTCAGGCATCTTGGCATATGTCTGCGGTGCACATAACGTGATCAACAGCACTAACTTTAGGGAAAACCGGCGCATCGTCATCGTGGGTGATGTCACCATTGTTTCACTTTAAAAAGCGGCTCTCTGGTGCGCCCATTTTCGGTAATGATCAGCTGAATGTACTTGGCTGAATCACCTTTCGTAAAGTTAAGGGCCTTTTTGCGCCGATAGTAGCGGGAATTAGACCCCTGGCCGTTAAACCGCGCACTCAGTTTGTGCTGGCCATCCACCAGAGACCCCAGATACAGGCGTTGTATACCGCCTTTTTTTAACGCGGCGAGTTCTTTTTCCTGGTACAGGTGCGTGGTAACAATCTCATCGTTCAGGCGCAATTCAATGGAATCCAACACGAAATTGCTGTCGGGGTCGATGGCCAGAAACAGGGCGAGCTGGGTGTTGGCGGGATGAAGAAGCTCTTCCTCAAACTGATAAAGCTCACGATTTAACTCTATCAACTCTTTTTTGAGCTGCTCGGCGCGTTGCGCAATATCGACAGGTTCAGATGCCCCCACAAAGTGGCTGGCACAGAGCATGAGAAAACAAAGAAAGGTACTCAGAAAGCTGCGCCATACAGGCGTTTTCTCGCAAAAGAGTCGAAAATCCATATCAGAAGCAGAGCCTCACCGCGTAACGAATCAGCGCGCGATGGTAACATCATTTTACGGCTTGTTAAGTGGCACTGTTTCACTAAAAAACCAGATCACCTTGTATGGCGTATCTGGTCTTGGATTAAGGTCGCACTTTAACGGTATTTCAATTGGCTGGAAGCCGCTCTGCATACTCTAACGACTGAGATACTTCATGCCCGCTTCGAGCCCCTCGATGGTCATGGGGTACATTCTATCTTCCAATAATTGCCGGGTAATCCCTAAGGAACCGCCTTCGCCCCAGTAGTGTTCAGGCAACGGATTGATCCACACAACCTTCTCAAAATGCTCAGTGAGGCGTTGCATCCAGACCGATCCCGGCTCTTCGTTCCAGTGTTCGATACTGCCGCCAGGCTGAGTGATTTCGTAAGGCGCCATGGACGCATCCCCCACGAAGATGACTTTGTAATCGGGCGTATACTTGTGGAGGATGTCATACAGTGCGGTCGTCTCCGAGCTGCGTCGGAGGTTGTCCTTCCACACACTTTCATAGATAAAATTATGGAAGTAAAAATACTCCATGTGTTTAAATTCGGCTCTCGCTGCTGAGAACAACTCTTCGCAGACCTTCACATGGGGATCCATTGAGCCCCCAATATCAAAGAACAGCAGCACCTTTATGCTGTTATGCCGCTCGGGGACCATTTTCAGATCCAGATAACCGGCATTCCTTGCTGTTGAGCGAATAGTATCGTCCAGATCCAGCTCTTCGGCCGCACCCTGACGCGCGAACTTGCGTAGGCGGCGCAGGGCCAGCTTGATATTCCGAATGCCTATCGTCACATCACCATCGAGATCTTTGTAGCCGCGCTTTTCCCACACCTTCACCGCGCGACCGTGCCGGCCCTGCTTTTGCCCCATACGGAAGCCCTCGGGATTGTAACCGTCGGCGCCGAAGGGAGATGTCCCCCCCGTACCAATCATCTTGTTACCGCCCTGATGCTTCTTATGCTGCTCTTCAAGCCGCTGCTTGAAGGCTTCCATCAGCGCTTCCAGCCCCCCCATCGCCTCAATCTGGGCTTTCTGCTCGTCCGTGAGATTCTTTTCAAACTCGGTTTTCAGCCAGTCCTCGGGTATTTCGGCCTCGGCAAATAAATCGTCGATGCTCTGAATGCCCTTGAAGTACTTGTCATATGCGCGATCGAACTTGTCGAAATGACGCTCGTCTTTAACGAGGCACAGACGGCTCAGGTAATAGAATTCGTCGATATTGGCAAACACCAGTTTTTTATCCAGCGCGTCCATCAGGTCGAGAAATTCCTTGAGCGACGCAGGCACTTTTGCTGCGCGTACTTCGCGAAAAAAATCGATCAACATATACCTACCCTCTCGGCTGATTCATGGCGAAGTTGCTATTAACCTTTGCGGCGGGCCATGAATGCCAGGCGCTGCAGCAGGTGCACGTCCTGCTCATTCTTCAGCAGAGCGCCGTACAGGGGTGGAATGGCCTTGGAGGGGTCACGCTCCTGCAGAAGTTTTTCGGACATTTCATCTGCCATCAAGAGCTTCAGCCAATCGATTAACTCGCTGGTAGAGGGTTTCTTTTTGAGACCCGGTACTTTGCGCACATCGAAAAATACATCGAGCGCCTCTTTAAGCAGTTCTTTCTTCAAACCTGGATAATGCACATCCACGATCTTCTCCATGGTTTCGGCATCGGGGAAGTTTATATAGTGAAAAAAACATCGGCGCAGAAACGCGTCGGGTAGCTCTTTTTCGTTGTTGCTGGTGATGATAACAATGGGTCGATGCTTGGCGACCACACGCTCCTGTGTTTCGTAGACAAAGAACTCCATTTTATCGATCTCCAACAACAGATCGTTGGGGAATTCGATGTCGGCCTTGTCGATTTCATCGATCAACAACACCACGCGTTCCTCGGCTGAAAACGCTTCCCAGAGTTTGCCTTTTACGATGTAGTTGGAGATATCGTGCACACGGTCGTCGCCCAACTGAGAATCTCGCAGTCGCGAGACTGCATCGTATTCGTACAGACCCTGCTGCGCTTTGGTGGTGGACTTAATGTGCCACTGAATCAGTTGTGCGCCCAGTGACTGCGCTAGCTGTTCAGCCAACATGGTCTTGCCGGTGCCGGGCTCACCTTTGATGAGGAGCGGTTTTTCCAGAGCGATTGCAGCATTCACTGCCATTTGTAAGTCTTCGGTTGCTACGTAATCACTGGTGCCGGTAAAACTCATGCTGATACCTATCTATTGGTGTTAATTAAAACGCTCTTCACGCCCATCAGGTTGTGCGCCCCAAAATTAGAAGCATATTCTAATGTCTTGTACCGACCCTGTATAGCGCAGTCAACACTCATAGCCAGTCCTGCCAGGCATGGTCGCGTACAAACTGTTGTTCTGCGTCAGTCAAGCCATGTTTCAGTGCCTGAGCGCGGTGCGGAAAACGGCGAAACTTTTGCAATAGCATGGCATTACGCTCCGCCAGGGCCAGTAGATCATTTAAAAACTGTTGTCGTTGCTGATCCGCTGATTTGAAGGCAGCATGCTGACAGGCGATAAGTAGCGTTTCTCTGGCCGTTTCCTGGTCGGCCAGGCGCTCGGATGCCAGTAGCGGAAAAATAAGAAAGGCCGTTTGTTCCGCTGACAAGCCATGCGTTAGGCGCTGTTGTACGGCTTTCAAACTGACATTTCGCGCCTTTTTATCGTACTCGTATGTCAGGCAAGTACCGCGAAAGCACTTACGCGCAACACGATCGAGCAATAACGCGACCGCTAATGCCCCTTCCGGCTCTTGCACCCAGTGATCAAGCCCATTTTCGCTGGCAAGCAAGGTGTAGTTGAGCAGGCGTTTACGCACATAACGATCAAAACCCTTATCCCAGCCAAGCCAGATAGACCGCCGGTAAATGAGGCTAGCATCCGGGTCAAACCAATGTTGCGACCAACAGTTCCAAATATCTTGCGGGTTTAACATTCATTACTCTCAACAGCATGCGAGACACGACGCCCCACTTCAGATCCGAAAACGTGCAGTTTGCGTAGACTCTCTGCAACCACCGCACGCTGAGCGTGCTATATTTCTCACTGGTTTTACATACGGCGTCGCCCTGGGAGCAACCTTGAACGAACTTACCATTCTACTGGCACACGGTAGTAGCGACCCCAACTGGGGTGCAACCTTTGAACGCATGACCGCAAAACTGACCGCGACCCGCGAGGATGTAAAACTGGCGTTCATGGAGCTGAGCACGCCATCTATGGAAGACGTCGTCGCTCATGCGGTTGCCACCGGTTACTCGCGATGCGCAGTGTTGCCGCTCTTTCTGGCTAAAGGTAAACATCTCAAGGTGGATATTCCAAGAAAAATAGAACAACTTGAGGCGCAGCACGACGTTACCATACGCCTATTGCAGCCCATCGGCGAATCGCCAAAACTTGCCGAAGTCATGCTGGAGATTGTCAATGAAGCACTGGGCGCAGACCGCTAGCAAGACACGTCACCGCAACGAAGAGAGAGGGACAGCATGCACATACTCCTGACCGGTGGAACAGGGTTTATTGGTAGTCATTTATGTCAACAGTTTGGCGCCGACACTGAGCTCACCGTGCTGAGCAGGCAGTCCGAGCATTTGGTGAAAAAGCGCTGCGGCAGTCGTGTGAACGCCATTACCAGTCTCGACGCTCTGCCGCCACATACACACATCGATGCCATAATCAACCTGGCCGGGGCGCCGATCGCCGATGCGCGGTGGTCAGCCCAGCGCAAGCAGATTCTCGAGAAAAGTCGCACCGATATTACTCGCAGGCTGGTCACCTTGATCAGCGACTTAGACCACAAACCGGGTGTGTTTATCAGCGGCTCCGCCGTGGGCTTTTATGGCGACCAGGGAAACACCATTGTCACCGAATGCACACCGCCCCATGACGAGTATACGCACGCACTCTGCGCGAAATGGGAATCCTGTGCACAGCTTGCGGAACCGTTCACTCGTATGTGCTACTTACGTACCGGACTCGTAATGGGGAGCACAGGCGGGTTCCTCAAAAAGATGCTCCTGCCCTTCAAACTCGGGCTTGGCACGCAACTGGGCAATGGTGATCAGTACATGCCATGGATTCATATTCACGACATGGTCGCCATCATTCAGTACCTTATTGAGCATCCAACCATTAGCGGCCCAGTGAATGCAGTCGCTCCCAACCCGGTCGACAATAAAACCTTCACACGCGCCCTCGCCAACCGTTTAAATCGCCCTGTATTTTTGCGCACCCCAGCCCCTGCTCTCAGATTTGCGCTGGGCGAAATGTCGCGCCTGCTCCTCACTGGGCAGCGCGCCGTGCCGAAAAAACTGCTGGACGCAGGATTCGAATTCAAGTTCAGCGAACTTGACCCAGCGCTATCAAATCTGTTTTCTTGATCGCAGTTTCGCCAATACAAAGCCAACAGCAAGCGAGAGTTATGTACGCTGACAGAATCCCTTCCGCCCGGAACAGACTTTTTGCACATGCCATATGCGCGGTACTGTTGTTTTACATCACACTACCAGCCCCCACACTCGCAGAACAAACAACAGATCAACCGGCATTCAGCTACACCGCATGCAGTACCATCACCGCTGAGCACCTTACGGCATTGCAGCTCTATCAACGCGGGATTGAACTTGACGTCGCACTGGCATCCTTGACGCGCGTGAGCCGGGCCGCCGAAAAACGACTGCGCTATGTCTATAATCTCGCCCGCCACCAGGGTGTGCTCAATACTTACAGCGACATCAATACCAACTATGCACGCTGTGCCACGCTGGTAAACAGGCAATCCGGCACGCCTGCGGTGGATCAACGCGAGTATGGGTACTATTTCTGTGCGGGCGAAAACAAACGACGTTTTGAAATCATCCTCACGATAGACCGTTTCCACACGCGCGAAAAACTGCTTGAACGGACCCCCCCAGAGCATCACCAGGTTGCCCTGCGTTATTTCCGCCTCATTGAAGAACAGGGCGCACTGGCAGCGTTTGATCTCACCGCGAACAATCTCAAAGCCTGCTTGAATAACCTGCCTTAGAAAAATTAAACACCGCGTGCACGACGCTCAATGAAGGCCCGCTTCGGCATGAAAAAAACTTTGCAGGCAAAGTGTTGACTTAGCAAATCCGCTTCCCTAATATACGCGCCACCTCGACGAGGTAGCAGTGCGTCCCCTTCGTCTAGAGGCCTAGGACACCGCCCTTTCACGGCGGTAACAGGGGTTCGACTCCCCTAGGGGACGCCATTTTTTTGCTATCTCTAGATCACCCTCCGACCTCGGTCACCCCTACCGTTTTTAACTCACACTGATTTCGGCGTTACTGTAGTCTATCTTTGTAAAAACCGTTAACAGCCCATTGTGCATCCCCTATACTCTTGGCTTCGTTAAACACTTCGTTGCCCTGCGGCGCTTCGCTATACACTTATTAAGGAACCAGCATTACCCATGTCACAGTCAGCCCTGCTGCTTGTTATCAACTGCGGAAGCTCTTCATTAAAGTTTGCGCTGTACGACGCCCACTCCTTCAGCGTTCTATCGGAAGGTCTCGCAGAAGCACTTGGCTCTGCCGACAGCCGGATAAAGCTGATTCTCAACGACACAACGCACCGCCACCAGCAAGCTGATCTAGACCACAAGGCCGCGCTCACACACATTATCGAAACACTCGATAAACAATGGGCGCTCACCCAACGGCTTGCCGGCATTGGGCATCGGGTCGTACACGGGGGAGAAACTTTCAAAGCCTCAACACGCATCGACCAGGCAGTACTGACCCAGATCGAAGCCTGTATTCCTCTGGCCCCCCTCCACAACCCGGCGAACTTGATGGGCATCAACCTGTTACGGGAGTTTTTTCCCGGGCAAGCGCAGATTGCAGTGTTCGACACGGCATTTCATCAAACGATGCCAGACTATGCCTATATCTATGGTTTGCCGTATGCGTTGTATCGCGAGTTTGGTGTGCGGCGTTACGGCTTTCACGGCACCAGTCATCGCTATGTAGCCGGCGAAGCCGCACGCCTGTTCAAACGCCCATTCAATTCCGTAAATCTGATTTGTGCGCACCTGGGTAACGGCGCCAGCGTGTGTGCCGTAAGAAACGGCCAGAGCGTGGATACCAGTATGGGCATGACCCCTCTCGAAGGGCTCGTAATGGGCACACGCAGCGGCGATATCGATCCCGGTTTATTTGATTTCCTGATCGCCAAACAATACAGCCCTGACGCCATTTCCACCATGCTCAACAAGCAAAGCGGACTGCTGGGCATCTCTGAACGCAGCAATGACATGAGACAGCTGGTAGACGCTGCCAAAACGGGCGAAACACAAGCGATGCTGGCCATTGAGGTATTCTGCTTCCGCCTGGCAAAATATATTGGGGCGATGATGGTCTCATTACCCTCGCTGGACGCCCTCGTATTCACCGGGGGCATCGGCGAAAATGCAGCGCTTGTGCGCGAAAAAACACTGGGCCACCTCGCGTTGCTTGGGTTTAGCTGCGACCATGGCGCCAATCACAACGCCACTCGGGGCGTCGCCAGCGCCATACATGCTGCCGATTCACATCCTGTATGGATTATTCCGACGGATGAGGAGCGCATGATTGCCATCGATACCGCTGCACTGATTGCGGAATAAACCATACACAAGGATTACCGAAGTATGAGTAAGAGTTTTTTTATTGCCCCTACTGCCCTGCACAGTGGCCTGACATCTGTATGCCTGGGGCTGGTACGCGCACTCGACAAAATCGGCGTACGCGTCGCGTTTTTCAAACCGATTGCACCGCTGGGCGTTGACGGACAGGAAACCGACGAATCCGTGCACTTCGGACGCTCCATTTCACGCCTGGAAAGTCCCGACCCCATACCACTCTCTGAGGCGCAGCGTTTTCTAAGCCGTGGCGATAAAGGGCTGCTGATGGAAAAGGTAGTGGAGCACTACCAACAGGTGGTAAAAGCTGCCGACGTGGTCATTGTGGAAGGTCTGGTCCCGGATCGTAACGAACCCTATACCGCCCGACTCAACATTGATATCGCCAAGAATCTGGATTCAGAGGTCATACTGGTCGCCTCGCCCAGGAACATGCCTCCCTCGGAGCTCGACGAACATCTTGAACTTGCTGCAGGGCTTTTTGCATCGACCGAAGATCCCGATGTTTTAGGCGTTATTCTTAATAAAACCGGTGGCCCTCAAAAACACAGCGAGCATTCGATGTATCTCTCGGAAAGCGAGAGCCCAGAGATAGCCGAAGTACGCGATTACGCCAATCAATGCGCTATTTTTTCCGAAAGATTTCGGTTGCTGGGGCAGATCCCATGGGATGAACGCCTGTGTGCACCCCGCGTGATCGACCTAGTGAGCAGCCTGGGTTTTGGCATCCTGCATGAAGGTGAGCTGCATCAGCGTCGTGTAAAAAATATTTCGGTGTGCGCACGCAGCGTGCCGAACCTGATCAGCCAATTAACCCCTGGCTGCCTGATCGTTACGCCCGGCGATCGTGTCGACGTCGTACTCGCTGCCTGCATGGCTGCACTGAGCGGCGTGCCGCTAGCGGGTATACTGTTGACCGGCGCCTATAAGCCCAATGATCAGGTTATGACGCTCTGCCAACAGGCGCTACTCACAGGCCTGCCACTGCTTATATCCGAACGCGATACCTTTCATACCGCTTCGGCACTTACGACCATGAACAATGAAGTACGTATCGACGACATCGACCGCATGGAACAGGTAGTAAGCGTTGTATCGGAACATATCGACATCGAATGGCTCAAAAATCGCTGCGCGGCAGAGCGGGCCACCCGCCTCTCTCCTCCCGCCTTTCGTTACCGACTCTCTGAGGCCGCCCGCGCCGCAGACAAAACGATTGTTCTGCCAGAAGGCAATGAACCGCGCACCATTTGCGCGGCCGCCATTTGCCACGAGCGGGGACTCGCACATTGCATTTTGATCGGCAAAGAGAAAGAAATACATTCGGTCGCGCAATTACAAGGCGTGACCCTACCCGACACCATACGAATTATTGACCCGGATGCCGTGCGGGAGAATTATGTCGGCCCCATGGTAGAGCTTCGTAAAAACAAAGGGCTTACACCTCAGATGGCATTGGCGATGCTGGAAGACAATGTCGTGCTGGCCACGATGATGGTGGCGCTGGATGAGGTGGATGGTTTGGTATCGGGGGCCGTACACACGACAGCCAACACCGTTAGGCCTGCATTGCAATTAATCAAAACATCGCCTCATGCCAAGGTGGTTTCGTCGGTATTCTTTATGTGTTTACCGGAACAGGTACTTGTTTATGGAGATTGTGCCATTAATCCAGACCCCAATGCCGAGGAGCTGGCCGACATCGCCATTCAAAGTGCCGATTCCGCACTCACCTTCGGCATTAATCCCAAAGTCGCCATGATTTCCTACAGCACAGGCGAAAGCGGGAGTGGTCGTGATGTTGATAAAGTACGCGAAGCCACACGCATTGCCAAAGCGAAACGCCCGGACCTTTTAATTGATGGCCCCTTGCAGTACGACGCGGCGGCCATTGAAAGCGTTGCCAAGAAGAAGGCGCCCGATAGCCCGGTGGCCGGAAAGGCAACGGTGTTCATTTTCCCCGACCTGAATACAGGCAACACCACCTACAAAGCAGTGCAACGCAGCGCCAATGTGATTAGTGTCGGCCCCATGCTTCAGGGGCTGCGAAAACCCGTGAATGATTTATCCAGAGGTGCTCTGATCGAAGACATTGTGTTCACAATCGCACTCACTGCAGTGCAGGCAAAACAGGTTGAACTGGCGCAGTCCTGACGCAAACTGCATGCCGGGATAAAGCGCAAACCGGCGCCATTAATGCATTGCTGTCTCTGCACAGCAACATTGAAGGCGCCGATGCACGCCAGTATGATTGAGCGCATAGACCTTATTAATCAAACACAGCGCCCCTGCCAACCGGGCCCGATTCTAAATGGAGTTGCATGGAATATATTTCGAAAACTTTTTCGAATACACCTCAAGAAGCAGTTATCGTATCGGTTGTACTGATTGCAACAATTTTTTTCTGGTTCTTAAAGCGTGGCGTACTCCGACGCATCCACCAATTTGGTGACCAACGTGAGCATCAATACGCCGGCATTCTCGCGAAAGCAATTAACTTTCCTCTTACCATTCTCATTGGTGTAGCAGCCTTATTGCTTTTAGATTCGATGCTGAGTCAATTCACACTGAATGCCCAGTACAGCAAACTGATTTCTTCTTCCGCATTCGTGCTTACCAGTATTGCGGTGATTCTTTTTATAGACCGGTTTATGGTGGGCCTGTTAAATCGTCACGCCCGAAAGGCTGAGGGTTTCAGTAACAGCACAGGCATTATCAAAGGCATTCTTCGCGCACTGGTGATCGGCACCGGGCTACTGATCGTGCTCAGCAATATGGGGATCTCGATTACGCCGCTCATTGCCTCACTCGGCATCACTTCACTGGCAGTTGCTCTGGCATTGCAGCCCACCCTCGAAAACTTTTTTTCGGGCGTACAGTTAGTGATGGATAAACCCGTGCGTGTAGGTGATTACATCGAACTCGAGTCCGGCGAGCAGGGCTACGTCGAGAAGATCGGATGGCGAAGCACCTGGATACGCATGCTGCCCAACAACACCGTCATTATGCCCAACTCTGTGCTTTCCCAATCCAAGATCATCAATTACTACTACCCTTCACGTGAACTGTCGGTGCCAATTGAAGTTGGCGTGCATTACGGCTCAGACCTGGACCATGTTGAGCGCGTTTGCCTGGATGTTGCCCGAAGCATACTTGCCAAACATAAAGGGGGGGTGGAAAGCTACGACAGCTTCGTACTGTTTCATACCTTTGATGATTCAAGCATTAACCTCACGGTAATGCTACGCGCACACGAATACGTCGACCGTTTTTTCCTTAAATCGGATTTTATTAAAGCGCTGCATCAGCGGTTTGCGAAAGAAGGCATTGTGATTCCGTTCCCGATCAGAGCGATCAACACGGATCAAGAACGCGCCTCACTCACAACATCCGAGTAGATTATTCTCAGATACGTGTAGCACTCTATTGAAAGGACTTTACCTATGCAGGCTGCCATGAAAGGCACAATTGCCATCTTGCTTGCCACCTTGAATGTGGCTGTACTCGCCGTGCCATTTTTTTCTGCTGTTCTCCTCAAGATCCTCACACCGTTTGCCGCCGGAAAGCAGCTGTTTACCCTCGTTGTGACAGCTATCGCGCGACAATACAATCGACATAATGCGCTTATCTTTAACGCGTTAAGCACCATTAAATGGAACGTTAGTGGCAATCAGAAACTCGATAAGACGCAAAGCTATCTGGTGATCTCCAATCACCGTTCTTGGGCAGATATACCGGTATTGCAGCACTGTCTCGAACCGCACATTCCGTTACTCAAGTTTTTCCTGAAAAAGCAACTTATCTGGGTACCCGTACTCGGCGCCGCATGGTGGGCATTGGACTTTCCTTTTATGAAAAGGTATTCACGGGAATTTCTTGAGAAACACCCCGAAAAACGAGGTCAGGATTTAGCCGAGACGCGAAAGATGTGTCAGCGGTTTAAACACCGCCCCGTATCGGTGATGAACTTTCTTGAGGGCACACGCTTCACGCCAAGCAAACACACAGCGCAGCAATCGCCCTACCAGTACCTTCTCAAGCCCAAAGCAGGCGGGGCAGCTCTGGTGGTAAACTCCATGGGAGGCCATATCAACACTGTTCTGGATGTCAGTATCTGGTATGAGCTGGAGGGCGACATATCGTTATGGAAGCTTTTTACAGGTCAGGTAACACAAATACATGTAAACATTAACCAACAGCCCATCCCGCAACATTTCTACGAAGGAAATTACGAGAACGACCCGGTATTTCGGGGTGAATTCAAAGAGTGGATCGCTGATTTCTGGCTGGAGAAGGATGTCTGGATTTCGCGGAGAAAGGACTGTCACGAACGTCTGCGTGATGATTCGGCTTAGTGGGACTCACTCGGCACAGAAAAGGCCGCTTTGATTTACCGAAGGGAATCGAGATAGTTGGCGGTGAGGGAGGGATTCGAACCCTCGATACGTTTCCGTATACACACTTTCCAGGCGTGCTCCTTCGGCCACTCGGACACCTCACCCCGCAAGAGGGGCGCTACTTTAAAGCAGCCCCGCACGCTTTTCAAGACAGGATCCTAACTTTTTACTTTGCGCGATAAATGATACCCGGACGACACTGAACCATTTCAAACTTATCAGATAAACTACTCAGCGATTCAGAGGCCCCAAGAATCAGATAGCCGCCCGGATTAAGGCTTTGATGAATTCGCGTCAAAATATCGAGCTTGAGCTCAGCGGAGAAGTAAATCAGCACATTGCGACAGAAAACCACATCGAAACGCCCCCCCAAACGGGAAAAGCTCTCAAGGAGATTTAAGGTTTTAAATTCAACCATAGCGCGATATTTATCTTTTATCTGCCAGCTTTTCTGGTCTGTCGTGCTAAAACACCGATTTAATCGCTCGCGCGACATTCCTCGACCTAATGCCAGCATCTCGTAACGCCCCTGCCTTGCCACATCTAGAACTGTGGAAGAAATGTCGGTAGCCGTCACGGAAATACCTGCTTTAAGCTTTCCGGGATTTTTCTGTTGAAATTCATCGGCCGTGATGGCTATTGAGTACGGTTCCTGACCCGTAGAACAGGCTGCAGACCAAATCCGCAAAGGAGATGCCGTCGACTTGGGTGCCAGATCCTTAAAGATTATTTCTTCGAGCACACGGAACGGGTGAAGATCACGAAACCATAAGGTTTCGTTAGTAGTCATTGCGTCAATAACTTCTTCTCGAAGAGACCCGGATTTTTGACTTTTCAGTTTCGTCACAAGCACGCCTAGAGAAGGAAAACCGTGCCGCTCGAGCACAGGCCTTAAGCGACTATTAACCAGATACTCTTTGTTGTCTCCCAGCAAAATCCCGCAGGCACTCTGCAGGAAGTCACGAAATTCCTGATAATCTACTTTTGCATTGGCTGGCTGCATGTTTTTACTGATCACCTGCTATCAGTGCCCGCCGGAAATACGATCGACTATTTCCATTACTTTCTCAGCCAGCTCATCGGGGCTGAACTTCGCCATAAAATCATCGGCACCGACTTTCTCAACCATGGCCTTATTGAACACACCACTCAGAGAGGTATGCAACATAATATAGAGCCCTTGCAAACGCGGGTCGGCTTTGCAGCGAGTGGTCAGGGTATACCCGTCCATTTCAGGCATTTCCACATCCGAAATCATCATCGACAGGTGATCATTGATATTCGTACCACCCTCCACCACCTCTGTAAGATACTGAAACGCTTGCATGCCGTCATTCTTAGTCACGACATTCAAGCCGATGGCTTGTAAGCAATTCTGAATCTGTTTCCGCGCAACCACTGAATCATCTACAACCAGTATCGTACGTTCAGCACTCGCATTCTGAGTGGAGGCTTTTTCAACAATCGTTTCGTTCAGTGTTTCTTCAATTGGCGCGACTTCTGCCAATATCTTCTCAACATCAATTATCTCGACCAGTCGATTATCAATCTTGGTGACAGCTGTCAGGTAATTCTCACGCCCTGCGCCCTTCGGTGGTGGATGAATTTCTTCCCAGTTCAGGTTGACGATACGTTCTACACCGCCAACCAGAAAGCCTTGCGTCTTTCGGTTGTACTCAGTAATGATCACAAAGCTATTGGGTATCGCCGCCTCGGGTATAGCCATTTGCCCAGTCGCCATACCCATGTCCATAATGGGAATCGTGCCGCCTCGAATATGGGCAACACCTCTAACAACGGGATGACGTTGAGGAATCATGGTGAGCTTGGGGCACTGCAGTACTTCTTTGACCTTAAACACATTGATGCCGTAAATCTGCTGGCCTTGCAGCTTGAATAAAAGTAATTCAAGGCGGTTCTGGCCAACCAGCTGCGTCCGCTGATTAACGCTATCAAGAATACCTGCCATATTCAGTTCCCCTGCTCACTTCGGTTAGGCATAGCTATTGCTTTCTTTATTCACTATAGAGTGGTTTTCGAAAAAATTCTGGCAAACAGCTGTACCTGCACACCACTTCATTTAACACTTCAAAAGCATAGGACAAAATATGGATTTTCACAGACAAATTGCCCTCGCCCTGTGCCTTTTTTTTATGGCAGCAAAGGTTTATCCGGAGCCCGCAGGAATAAGCGCGCACATTGACAACTTCCTAGCCAGCTATGCGGCAACAATGACGGCAAACGGTTACCGGGTTGAATATGAGCCCGGCAATATAGATCCGCGCCTACGCCACAAAGAATGCGCAAACAAGATGGAACTTAAGTTCAAGCGTGATCCTTTAAAGCAGGCGCAAACGACCATAGAGCTCAACTGCACCGATGCTCAGCCTTGGAAACTGTATATTGCCTCGGAGATACGCATCTACGGGCAGGCAATCTCCGCTTCATCGCCCATCGCTCGGGGCGCCGTGATCACAGAAACTGACATTTCACTTGCCGAGACTCAAGTAAACAGCGGCCGCGCCGATATCATCACCCGACATGATCACGTTATCGGTATGATTGCGCGCCGCTCCATACCAGCGGGCCAGCACCTTACATCACGCGTGCTCAAAGCGCCTGAACTTGTTGATCGGGGGGATCAGGTAACGATTATTGCCCAAGGAAATGCCGTAGCCATCAAGACTCAGGGCACGGCGCTGTCATCCGGCAGCCTCGGTCAGCAGATTTCAGTTAGAAATAATCGCAGCGAACGCGTCATCAGAGCGCGCGTGATCGACCGCGGCCAGGTCGCAATCACGCTCTGATCACAACAACCATGTCGAAATTATTTTAAAATTCACCTAAAGTTAAGTGCATTCCTGCCGTTAAACACTGCAAGAAACACATAGAGACGATGGCTTATGAGCATTGACATCAACAACATTGGCAACAGTCGACCGGAAAACACGCGCCGTCAGGACGTGAACCGAGAAGCGGCTGAAAGCGGAAAGGCCCGCAGCAGCGAGGCTAAAGCAGAGGTCCGTTCAAACGAAAACGGTGTGCCTGCACGGGGCGAAAATGTCAGTTTGAGCGACGCCGCAAAACAGCTGGCACAGCTTGAAAACAGCATCAAGGAGCTGCCTGAAGTTGACGCGTCCCGCGTTGCGCAAATCAAGGCAAAGATAGATAGTGGCGAATATCAAGTAAATTCCGAGAGTTTGGCCCAGAAAATGCTAGATATGGATAACTAATAATCCTTATCTAGCAGAGGCCCCGCATGTCTCCATTTGTTCAACAATTGACTACCCTTCTACAAGCCGATCAGGCAGACATTTCTCGACTAGAAAAACTGCTCACAGAAGAGCGCTCAGCCCTCTCATCCAGAGACACGGTTTCCATCAACCGAACCACCGAGGACAAGAAAAACCTGATTCAGGCCATTGATCAGCGGGCTAAACAAAAAGCACAGTTACTAGCACAATCCGGCCTGGGAATAAGACCAGGACAAGTGGAAGAAGGGTTGAAAAAGCTGAATGATGCTGCGTTGATTACCCTATGGCAAGAAACGCGCTCCGCACTGGAAAGATGCAAAGAAAATAACCTGAACAATGGTTTGTTGATTTCCCGATTTCTACAACGCACCAATAAACTGATGTCGATCATACGCGGCCAGGGTAAATCTCCCAGCCTGTACGGCCAGCAAGGCAAAGAAACTGCTTACAGCGGACGGCAACACTTGGGGAAGGCCTGACCCCTCCCCGAATACCGCTCGCTAACAAGCACGGCGTGCTAACGGGTCTCTCCTTGGCAGCTTCGCTTCATTTGTTCCTGCTTGTCACGCTGCTTTTTAGCCTTGTGTTGCTGAATCAGATCTACAACATCCGAACCAATATGCGTTTCTCCACGCGCCTTTGCTAATTGAATCTGTTTTTCACGCTCTTCAAAGCGCTTTATCTGTTCGGCTGTGTGCTTGCCGAAACACCTCGGGCAACTAACGCCCTTCTTATACAGGTCGCTGTTTTTATCGTCTTCGGTGATGGGCAGCCGACATGCATGGCATTGATCATAGGCGCTTTTTTCAAGCTTGTGATTGACCGCCACTCGGTTATCAAAAACAAAACAATCGCCCTGCCACTTTGATTTCTCTTCCGGAACATCTTCAAGGTACTGAAGAATGCCACCTTCAAGGTGATAGACCTCTTCAAATCCCTGTTCCTTTAGATACGCCGTCGACTTTTCGCATCGAATGCCTCCGGTACAGAACATCGCAACCTTTTTATGCTGCTGGGGATCCAGATGCGTTTTTACGTATTCGGGGAATTCACGAAATGACTCCGTTTTAGGATTCACAGCACCTTCGAATGTGCCTATTTCAACCTCGTAGTCATTACGCGTATCGATGAGAAGCACATCGGGATCCGAGATCAATGCGTTCCAGTCTTTCGGTTTAACGTAGGTACCCACCACGCGGCGCGGATCAACACCCTCAACACCCATAGTGACAATCTCTTTTTTCAGTTTCACCTTGGTTCGATAAAAGGGTTGCTCTGTATCGTAAGAGAATTTGCAGGATATATCCTCAAAGCGATTATCCGACTTCAACCAATTGACCAAGGCATCGATCGCCGCTTGTGTTCCTGAAACGGTGCCATTTATTCCTTCTCGGGCCAACAGCAGTGTTCCCTTTATATCGTGCTCATTCATTTTTTTAAGCAGGGAGGGCTTCAGCGACCGATAATCGGGAAGATCGACAAAACGGTACAGCGCGCAAACAACAATTTGCCTATTCATTAATTCATACTCCTCAGCTGACTGGAACGTAAATCCAGCGCATGTTGACGTTAGGCGCGCATTATAAGAGAAAGCACAGTGGAATTCACATTGCACTGCGCTCTTCATGCCTCAACACAAGATATAGTATTTACAATTAGTGGATACTAATCTCGCCGAGCAGCAATATTGCCACGACCAAAAAAATACTGATTTTCCTAGCTCGTCATGGTTGACTTTTCGGCTGCAAACCTCCTGTTAATCCTGATGATTTTTTTAGTCAAACGACTTCACACAACACAATATGGTGTTATACTTCTTCGAAATTGAGCTATATATAGTGAATATACGCATTCGGCACTGCGCAGTAGCATTTAGGTAGAGAGTCGTACCTGATGCGCCGGATCGCGCGAGATGAACGCGTTACGGCACTCTGAATATCGCAGAATATCGTGAGTGAGCGCATATCATGCTTCGCAACAAACACAATATGTAGAAGTTCAATTATGGGGTTATCCACGCACTCGCTTCCCCTAAAGAGAAAACGGATTCGGGCAATACCCAGCCGACAGTCGAATCCGGTGTCACACATAAGAAAAACGCTCGCTTAGAGGTCACACATGAACGCAAAAGTAGAACCTATTGTCTCCCCTCTCCCCATGCAGGATGCCTCCTTAGATATCTGGAACACCAAATATCAGCTCAAAACCAAAGGGGGTGTTCCCGTCGATAAAACCATCGACGACACCTATGATCGAGTTGCTCAAGCCTTATCTTCTGTTGAAGAAGAAAGTAAACGCGATGCGGTTTATCAAGACTTTAAGTGGGCGTTGGAAAACGGGGTTATACCGGCAGGGCGCATTATGTCTAATGCAGGCGCTGGCGAGCACAAGCCGGCGACTTCCACGATCAATTGCACCGTATCGGGCACAGTCTACGATTCCATGGACGATATTCTGCTCAAAAACCATGAAGCCGGCCTCACTTTGAAAGCCGGTTGCGGGATCGGCTACGAGTTCTCAACATTGCGACCGAAAGGCGCCTATGTTGCAGGTGCAGGCGCAACCACATCCGGCCCACTGTCCTTTATGGATATCTTCGACAAGATGTGCTTTACGGTCTCTTCCGCAGGAGGGCGACGTGGAGCACAGATGGCCACTTTCGACGTGCACCACCCAGACGTGATCGATTTCATTCAAGCCAAGCGTGAAGACGGCCGTTTGCGCCAGTTCAATCTTTCCCTGCTGATCACCGAAGATTTTATTGAGGCCGTAAAAAACGATGCCGACTGGCAACTCTCTTTCCCGGTGACCGCTGAAGAAGTCGCCGAAGACGGCTTGGACGTGAATGACAAAGAGCAGTTCGTTTTCCGCAGTTTCCCGGTCAAGAATGGCTACGTCACGAATGAAGAAGGCCAGGTAGCCTGCCGTATTTACCGCACGGTGAAAGCGAAGTTTATTTGGGACAGCATCATGACCTCGACCTATGATTTTGCTGAGCCCGGCTTCATTCTCATCGACAAAGTAAATGAGATGAACAACAACTGGTTCTGCGAAAACATTCGAGCTACGAATCCCTGTGGCGAGCAACCGCTGCCACCTTATGGCAGCTGCCTGCTAGGCTCGGTTAATCTGACAAAATTCGTAGATCGCCCTTTCAGTGACAAGGCCTCATTCAACTTCGAGAAATATCGCAAAGCCGTGCGCATATTTACACGCATGCTCGATAACGTCGTTGAAATTAATGGCCTACCCTTGATCGGCCAGCGTAACGAAATTCATCTTAAGCGTCGGCATGGCATGGGCATTCTGGGCTTGGGTTCCACGCTCACGATGATGAAAATGCCCTATGGGTCACCGGAATCTGTAGAGTTTACCGAAAGAGTAAATCGTGAAATGGCACTGGAAGGCTGGCGTGAATCCCTAGCGCTCAGCGAAGAAAAAGGGCCTGCACCGATCATGGAGGAGACCTTCAAGGTCACCGAAGAAATGCTGTTAAAGCGCCCTGAAATGCGCGCGGAAGGCTATCAGGTTGGTGATGACGTTAAAGGTAAAGTCTTGCATGCCCGTTACAGTCGTTACATGCAGAAAGTGGCTGAGTATGAGCCTGAACTCATCGAGCAACTGGCAGAAAAAGGTGCGCGCTTTACTCACCACACGTCGATCGCGCCAACAGGAACCATATCGCTGTCTTTGGCGAACAATGCCAGTAACGGTATTGAGCCCAGCTTTGCGCACCACTACTCGCGCAATGTGATTCGCGAAGGCAAGAAAACCAAAGAAAAAGTAGATGTATTTTCGTTTGAGCTCCTGGCCTACCGACATTTCGTTAATCCGAATGCCATGCCGTTTTCCGACGATCCTGAAGCGAAACTGCCAGAGTATTTCATCTCAGCCGATGAAGTGACTCCCAAACAGCATGTGGATATTCAGGCAGCGGCGCAGATTTGGGTAGATTCATCCATTTCCAAGACCGCGAACGTACCAACCGAGTTTCCTTACGAAGATTTCAAAGACATATACATGTATGCCTATGAAAAGGGACTTAAGGGCTGTACTACGTTCCGCTTTAATCCGGAGGCATTTCAGGGTGTACTGGTTAAGGAAGCCGACCTGGAAAACACGGTGTACGAATTCACTCTGGACGACGGCAGCAAAATCAAAGCCAAAGGAAACGAAGAAATTGAATACGACGGCGAATTGCATTCAGCCGCAAATCTTTTCGACGCCTTGAAAGAAGGCACATACGGCAAGTACTAAGCGATTGCGTCGACACATTAGCAGGTAAAACATTATGGCTATCAAAATCGAGAAAAAAATCGTTGGTTACCAGGTTCATACCAACAAAGCCAACATCGTAGAAGAAGTTCAGGCACCCCAACCCGTAGAGATGAACGAGACGATAGAACGTCCCGACTTTCTTCTTGGCTCCACTTACAAGGTGAAAACACCGGTTTCGGAGCACGCCCTGTACATCACGATCAACGACATCATCCTGAACCAGGATACCGATCACGAAGTGAGACGCCCCTACGAGGTCTTTATCAATTCGAAATCCATGGAGCACTTTCAGTGGGTGATTGCGCTCACGCGTGTTATCTCTGCAGTATTTCGTAAAGGAGGTGACATCACGTTCCTGGTAGAGGAGCTGTCTTCCGTTTACGATCCCAATGGCGGCTATTACAAGAAAGGCGGCGTTTTTATGCCATCACTGGTTGCCGAAATTGGTGCCGTCATTGAAAAGCACATGAAGTCGATCGGTTTAATAGAGCATGAAGAGCTCACCGACCATGCCAAACAGATTCTGGCAGAGAAAAAGGCGCAGTTCGAATCAAATCAAAGCACTGAATCCAAGGAAGACAACCCCTTTCCTGCAAACGCGACGCTGTGCAAGAAATGTCATAACAAAGCGGTTATCGTCATGGATGGTTGCCAAACCTGCCTTAATTGTGGCGACAGTAAATGCGGCTGACTTTTGGAGCGTATTGATAAAAAAGCCGCTTTAAGCGGCTTTTTTATAGTCCAAATTTCGCTCGGAGCTGGTCGAGCTTCTGCACACTGTATGCTTCATCAATACTACGCAAGCTTTCTTTAGTCTCCAGCGTTTCATAGGCATGAATCACATCGTAAATCCATTTCCCAGGTACGAAGCAGGTAATCTGTGATTCAGAAACCGCCTCCTGTTCTCCCTCGCCTTCAAAGGTAAGGTGAATGGTCAGCAACTCCTGCTGCGCAGCATCAAATAACGACAAATGAGAGCTTTTGAAGGTCTCGCCGTAATAGCTGATACAGGCACCACCACGATCGGTAAACCGCAAGGTATACTCCGTGCCATTCAGGGCAAACTTTACGGTTTGAATGTCAGCCTCTAAGGTCACCACAGAAGAAGTCAGCTCACAATGCGCCAGACTCTCCTGTTTACCAATTGTCAAAGATGGCTTTTCGAGCAGTGCGTGATAAATACGTATTAGGCGCTTGTCCAGCAATAAGGTTTTGGCAAGTTTTCGCCGCTCCTTTACCTGCGAGAATAACTCCGAATGGGCCAATTGCTGTTGCCGCTCGATACGCTGTAAGGCCCGATTGACCGTAGAACGCAAATGATCGAAGGCTGATCTGACAGACAGTAGCGTCAAATCCTCATGCTTTTGCGTCAAAACCTGATCCTCATTTCCACCATCGCTGTCACGTCGCCGTAGCGTAAATTTGCCGTTTTTGGGAAGTCTACGTTCGTACTACAATTGCCGTGCCAAGCTAACCACAGCAATATTACACAGAATTAATATCAAAGGCGACGGTTCACAAGGTATGGCTAGTGAAGGCCTTTGAAAATTCATCTAACATTTCATGAAGATGCATTCACATAGCACATGAAATACCCGCGACAAGGAAGGATGCCCCCGCCAACCGGCGTCGCAGTTTTACCGCCTATTACACTCAAGACAGGAAGTAACCATGATCAAAAATTGCTTGTTCCCCGTGGCCGGCTATGGCACACGTTTTTTGCCCGCAACAAAGGCCATGCCCAAAGAAATGCTGCCACTCGTTAATAAGCCTCTCGTGCAGTACGGCGTTGAGGAAGCCCATGAAGCAGGTATGAACAATTTTGGATTCGTGACCGGACGCGGCAAACGCGCAATCGCAGATCACTTCGACGTAAGCTACGAGCTTGAACACCAGATAAAGGGCTCAGGAAAAGAAGAGCTCCTCACCGACATCCGCACACTCATTGAAAACAACACATTCTCTTTTACACGCCAACATGAAATGAAGGGTTTGGGGCATGCGATTTTGTCGGGTAGAACGCTGGTTGGCGATAACCCCTTCGCAGTGCTCCTTGCTGACGATCTATGTATAGGCGCAGAACCCGGGAATGGTGTACTCAAGCAAATGGCCGAACTCTACCGACAATTTCGCTGTAGCATCGTCGCCATACAAGAAGTACCGAAAGATCAAACTCATAAATACGGCGTGATCGCTGGTGAATCCATGAAAGAGGGTTTATACCGCATTACTGATATGGTCGAGAAGCCGGCGCCGGAAGATGCCCCCACCAATCTTGCAATTATTGGTCGCTATATTCTTACACCGGATATTTTTGAGATTATCGAAAATACTCCGCCAGGAAAAAATGGCGAAGTACAAATTACCGATGCCTTGCTGACGCAGGCCAAAAATGGGTGCGTTTTGGCGTATAAATTTCAGGGAACGCGCTTCGATTGTGGTAGCGTGGATGGATTCGTACAGGCTACCAATTACGTTTACGAACACATCTATAAGAAAGAAAGCTAGCACGGAAAAGGCGCCAGTCGGCGCCTTTTTCAGTTTGCAATAAGTTGCAGTATAAGCTCTTTGCTTTGCGCATCACTCTTACGATAACGCCGCAAAAGCTCCTGTTCATCATCCGCAGGAATAACGCTATCCAGCTGTTTCCCTAACTGCTCCAGTGAATCGTTCAAATCACCATCCTCTATAAAGGCGAGCCCTGGTAACTCCAGTTGCTGGCGATTTCGGCTGTCAGGAAGATCCAGAAAATATTCGAGTGCCGCCCCCGTTTTTAAGCACAGGTCCAACAGGTTATCCAGAGTCGGGTAACAACGTATACTTCCGTCGTCGCTTTCCCATGAAGCCACCACAGAGGCATCGACCAGACAGAAATTGCTTACATCCTCGATCGAGAGGCGCTTCATCTCTCTAAAGTTTCGTAATTGCTGATTGAAATGTTTCAGATACTTCATAACGTGCAAATCGTTGTGGGGCCTCATTAACTATAGCACTAGATTCCGGGCTATCGTTACCCTAAACATAATCCCCTCTTAAATATACCTTTGGCGCGAGCAGTAAATGATTGCGGGCCATTATCCGGCCATAGTCACCGACCAGCTTTCCGCAAATGTCGCAATATAACAAGGCAACGGTCATAAAATATTCATGCAAATGCAATCTGCGGTACACGCGCTGAATCTATTGTTCTTAACAAAGAACACATGGAACACCGCAATGTTGCTTAACCACGTAAGTATCGTTACTGAAACGTATCCACCCGAAGTGAATGGCGTGGCCCACACCCTCGGGCACTTGGTCAATGAGCTGCACAAATCCGGCGTAAGCGTCCAAATAGTAAGACCCGCCCATAGGAAAGAAAAGCCCCTGTCAGCGCAATATGGCCTAAGTCACTTCACCACAAAAGGCCTCCCCATTCCCGGTTATCCGGAACTGAAATTTGGTTTGCCCGCGAAACACAGGCTTTTAACGTGCTGGCGTAAGCAGCGACCCGACGCCATTTATATAGCGACAGAAGGGCCACTTGGTTGGTCGGCGCTATCCGCTTCCAATACACTAGATATTCCCGTAATCAGCGGCTTTCATACAAACTTTCATGCCTATAGTCGCTATTACAATCTAGGGTGGCTTGAAAAAGCCATCTTGGCTTATTTGCGTTTTTTCCATAACAGAACACAAGCGACACTTGTTCCCACCTCAGAACAACAACACACGCTACATGCGCAGAATTTTCAGAACATTCACATCATGAGACGTGGTGTTGATAAACACCTGTTTAACCCCAACCGCAGATGTGACGCCCTGAGACAGCAATTGGGTGCGCCAGACGATAACACGAGCATTTGCCTCTATGTTGGGCGAATTGCCAATGAGAAAAATATAGGGCTTGTTGGAGACGCTTTCTCCTGCCTAAAAAAATCGACGCCTGCCGTTAGATTTGTAATGGTTGGGGACGGACCACAACGCGGCAAATTACAAGAACAGTATCCGCAGTTACAGTGCGTCGGCGTCAAACAGGGCGAAGAACTTGCGCGTTATTACGCTTCTTCGGATATTTTTCTGTTTCCCAGTCTAACCGACACATTCGGCAATGTTGTGCTGGAAGCAATGGCCAGTGGGCTTGCCATCGTCTCATTTAATCTGGCTGCAGCCCGCGAACTGCTCAAGCATGGGGAAAGCGGAATGCTCGCCGACAAGGATAGCAACAAAGCGTTTATTCAAAATATCGAATACTTACTGCACAACCTCAAACAACGAAAACGGATAGCAGCGGCGGGATATCGTGTTAGCGACAAGCTGTCCTGGACATCCATCACAGGTGAATTCACCCAACATCTTGAACGCGCTGCAGGCCAATTAGAGGAGCCCACGCATGCCAAACAATCCTTCAAACATTTTTCATAAGATGGACCATTGGGATAAGGCAGGCTGC
>JBFHUL010000033.1:0-32791 GCA_041590075.1 Oleiphilaceae bacterium | reverse complement strand
GAAGAGCATAAACCTAGAAAAAAAGAAGCCAAGAAACAGGAGGCCAAGAAACAGGAAGCCAAGAAACAGGAAGCCAAGAAACAGGAAGCCAAGAAACAGGAAGCCAAGAAGCAGGGGGCCAAGAAGCAGGAAGCCAAGAAGCAGGAAGCCAAGAAGCAGGAAGCCAAGAAGCAGGAAGCCAAAAAGCAGGAAGCCAAAAAGCAGGAAGCCAAAAAACAGGAAGCCAAGAAGCAGGAAGCCAAGAAGCAGGAAGCCAAGAAGCAGGAGGCCAAGAAACAGGAAGCCGCGACACCACCCAAGGGGCAAAAAGAGGGTAGTAAAGAGGTGTCAAAATACGTGTCGCCCAATAAAAAAAGTGATCTGCCCCAGTCTCTCGTAGAGAGTGAGCGTGAGCGGCGTATACAGGCCCCACGCGGCAATGATGCCGAATTCTTTCATTCACTGATTGGTGGAATGAAAATGCTGGATGACAGCGCCATGTCGCGCACGGTGGTGATCAGCAAAAGCGTCGACGCACGCTATGAAAAGCGTGACCAAGAAGGGCGCCAGTTGAAGAAAAAGCTGAACCCGGTTCAGCTCATGGAATTCAATTCCTACCTGCAGCGAGCGGGGCAGGAGATCTTGCAGCACTTGGACCCTACTGAAGTGCCTTACAAAGATGGCAAACGTTACCGTGGTGATATCAACTTTTTCGTTGACGAGAATGGTTACATTGAAAAGATATTCATCAAACGGCTTTCGGGAAACCCGCAACTCGATGAAGCCATGTTGAACATGCTGAAACGTGCGAGCCGACAGCCCATCACCATGCCAAACAACGAAGTACTGCGCCGCGCAATCTCTACCAACAAAATGCGCCTGTACTACAACGAAGACGATATGCGCTAGCCAGATCTTATGAGAGCGATTTACAGGCGATATTGGCTTCTGGTTCTGCTTAGTCTTTGTCTGCACATTATTTTCTATTTGGGTTGGCGCTTGCTATGGGAGAGCGAAAAAACGCCGCTGCGTAACGAAAAAATTCAGATCAATCTAAAAACATCGCCACAAGCGGCCAAAGCACCTGCAGCGGTGCCGCCTTTACCCGAGGATGCAGCCGAGCCAAAGGAGCAAGAAAAACAACAAGAAGAGCAGAAGAAGGAAGAGGAGCAGGACGAAACCCCAGAGCCTGAGAGTCATGCCCCCATGAGCAATGCCGAAGCGTTTGCCTCCGATAATCAGGAAGATGACAGCGTCACGCAAATCGATCCCGGAGACCTTGCCGCGCCGCAACAACACGAGGACCCTGCCAGTAATGCACAGGCCCACACTAACGATTCGGGGGCCGCAAACCAGGGCGAGAAGAACGATACACCAACACAGAGTAATGACGAGCAGGCAGCTGCGCACGACGTGGTCGAACGCCAGATACCGGATTATCGTTCCGTCGTCGATGCTGAGACGATTGATATGGATGCCATTCTCAGCCAACAGGCTCCGACACAAACCGAAGACCCTTTCGCTTCATCCGATTCAAATGCACTGGCACGCGCTTTGGAAAGTGCAGAAAACCGCATGGAAGGTAATCAATGGCTTACCGGAGAGGATGCGAACCTTAGCAGTGATCAAGCCGATAGTCTGATACAGGACGCAGGCAATGCGGTGCTTCTGAGTGAGGCGCAATTACGCGAGCAGATTGTAAAAAGCCCCTTCAGTGAACAACGCGAAAAAGAACTGAGGATGGCCAACAAGTATCTGGATAGAATGAGTCAGCAGGTCTATGAACTGTGGATTAATCCTTATCAGGGCACACAGCAGCTGAAAGGCATAATCTGGATGGAAATCGACTCACAGGGCTATCTCGTAGACGCAGACATTTACCGTACCAGCGGCGATCGATTGCTGGACATTTCTGTGTTGGATGCGATTCGCGCAGTGCGTCGCTTTGAAGTCCCTGATGACCCTGACATCGTGCGCAAGTACTATACAAATCTGCGATTTCATTATTCGTCTTTGCAGGAGCAACCCGAACTCATGCCCTACCAGAAAGAGCAAAATTAATGCAGTTAAGTTCTCTATTAGTTCAACGAAATATTGATGCACTCGCCAAACATGCAAGCCTGCTTGTGTTTGCAGCGCCCGATGCCGCGTTATTGGCCGAACTTCCCAACGCCCGGGCGGGCAGTTTCGATTACAAACAGTATTGTGCCTATCAAGCATACGAGCGAACCTGTTGGTTTGGTCCGCCGGATACCAACGATCGTTTTGAGGCTGCGCTGGTGTTTCTGCCAAAGGCCAAAGACGAGTTGAGGCTCGTACTGGCCATGGTCTCGGCGAAACTGGAAGCGGGGGGGAGTCTCTATCTGGTTGGAGAGAAGAAAGCCGGGATCGCCAGTGGCGCGAAGCAATTACCTGCTTTTGGTGACAATGCATCGAAAATCGATGCCGCCAAGCACTGCCAGTTGTGGCACGTGGATGTCACCCGCGTGCAAAGCGATTTTGATATCAATGCCTGGTATAGCCACTACACGATCGACCTTCACGGAGAGCAACTGGAGTTGGCCTGTTTGCCCGGTATATTCAGTGTTGGACATTTAGACGACGCGACGCAGCTGTTACTTGAGAATCTGCCGAAAAAACTGCGCGGCCGAGTGCTGGACTTTGCGTGTGGCAATGGGGTAATTGGCCTGTATGTAAAGAAGCGATTTCCCGATGTGCACGTGGAGTTGGTAGATGTGAGCTGGCTGGCCTTGGCGTGCACCCGTCGCAGTGCTGCCTTGAATGCTATCGACGCGAAGGTATATGCCAGTGATGGTTGGGCGCAGGTGGAAGGTCGGGTAGATGCGGTGCTGACTAACCCCCCGTTTCATGAGGGCGTCCATACCGCTTACGACACTACCGAGCAGTTTATTGCCCACAGTCCGCAGAAACTGAGTAAAGGGGCATTCTTCTTTCTGGTTGCCAACAACTTTCTTCGTTACGCCTCACATATAGAACAGGCATTGGGTCGCTGCGATGTGGTGGCGGAAAATACGCGATTTCGTGTGTATCGTGCATATAGATAAACGCTAAACCTATCGGGGAGGAGCGCGTGATGTCCTATTTTCGTCGTAAAAATATCGAAATGCCTACCGAGGAATCGGCTCTGCCGGGCAGGGAGCATGCCTTGGAGATCACCAACCGGCATTATGTGCTGGGCACACCACTCAAGCCGCCCTTTCCCGATGGTTACGAAAGTCTGGTAGTGGGAATGGGGTGCTTCTGGGGGGCAGAGAAGCGTTTTTGGAACCTGGAAGGCGTTTATACCACGGCGGTCGGTTATGCACAGGGCTACACTGCTAATCCCAGCTATCAGGAGGTGTGCACCGGGATGACTGGCCACAATGAAGTGGTGCTGATTGTGTTTGATCCCCAAAAACTGGCGTTGGCGCGTGTCTTACAGGTGTTTTGGGAAGAGCATGACCCGACACAGGGCATGCGACAGGGCAATGACCACGGCACACAGTATCGTTCCGGGATTTATTGCCAGAACATGGTGCAATTAGCCTGCGCACAAAAAAGTAGCGCGCACTATCAAGAGGCGCTCACGCAGGCCGGCTGTGATTCGATTACCACCGAGATCGCGTTACTAAACGGATTTTATTACGCTGAAGATTATCACCAGCAGTATTTGGCGAAGAATCCCAATGGCTACTGTGGCTTGGGTGGAACAGGGGTTTCCTGCCCCTTTTGAGGGCTGTGGTTGAATTGCGAGCAAAAAAAAGCCCTTGGGGTCCAAGGGCAAAGTCCACTCTAGCTTACTCGCTAGCGATACAAAAAAACCTGAAAGTGAAGAACTGCGTAAGTTGGGTGTAGATTATTGAATAAAATTAGAATGTTCATACTAAAATTTGAGGTGGATCTCAGTTTTTTATTAGTCCTAAACCTTCTCTTTCTTTCATCATCCTAAGAATCAATGCCATGAGTGGCCACGCTCACAAAAGATGCATTTTTGTAGTGCAGGGGTGTTGCGGTGCACTCAATGGGTGCGTGCAGCCGGGTGTGTTGACGATTTTCGAACTTAATGTGCTGATATTAAAGCAAATTCTGTCTTGGCCCTGTTTTTGCTGACTACTCGTTAGTTGTGCACACACGATGGCATAACTGCAACACAACGCCATTTAAGGGGAAGACAAGAATGAAATCGCTAAAAGCTAAACTGGCCGGAGTAACGGCTGCGTTAACGCTCAGCTTCAGTGCTGGCACTGTCATGGCGGCTGATGACACGATAAAGGTAGGGGTATTGCACTCGTTGTCGGGCACCATGGCCATTTCGGAAACCACGCTCAAAGACACCATGTTGATGTTGATCGAAGAGCAGAACAAAAAAGGCGGATTGCTGGGCAAGAAACTTGAGCCTGTGGTGGTAGATCCCGCCTCAAACTGGCCCTTGTTTGCAGAGAAAGCGCGCGAACTGATTGAGAAGGAAAAAGTGGCCTCGGTATTTGGCTGCTGGACGTCTGTATCGCGTAAATCGGTATTACCCGTATTCGAAGAGCTGAACAGCATTCTTTTCTATCCTGTTCAATACGAAGGGGAAGAGTCTTCCAAGAATGTGTTCTACACCGGTGCTGCGCCTAACACCCAGGCGATTCCCGCAGTGGACTATCTGATGGAAGAAATTGGCGTCAAACGTTGGGTGCTTGCCGGTACCGACTACGTTTATCCTCGTACCACCAACAAGATTCTTGAAGCGTATCTGAAATCCAAAGGCGTGTCTGAAAAAGACATCATGATCAATTACACGCCATTTGGTCACTCTGATTGGCAGAGTATCGTGTCTGATGTGAAGAAGTTCGGTTCTGCGGGCAAGAAAACTGCGGTGGTGTCTACCATCAATGGCGACGCAAACGTGCCGTTCTACAAAGAGCTGGGTAACCAGGGCATTACCGCCGACGACATTCCTGTTGTGGCATTCTCTGTAGGGGAAGAAGAGCTGGCCGGTCTCGATACGGGTCCACTTGTAGGTCATCTCGCCGCATGGAACTACTTCATGAGCGTTGAGAATGAAGCGAACGATGCGTTCATCGAGGCATGGCACAAGTTCATTAAAGATGAGAAACGTGTAACCAACGACCCCATGGAAGCGCACTACATTGGCTTCAACATGTGGGTGAAAGCTGTTGAAGCTGCGGGCACCACCGATCCAGAAGCCGTTCAGGAAGCTTTGATTGGGATTTCTGTCCCCAACCTGAGTGGCGGCTACTCAGCCATGATGCCTAATCACCACATCACCAAGCCGGTGTTGATTGGTGAAATTCAGGACGACGGTCAGTTCCAGATAGTTTCCCAGACTGCGGGTCTCATTCCGGGTGATGCATGGTCCGACTACCTGCCAGGCTCGAAAGACGTTATCTCTGACTGGCGTAAGCCCCTGTCTTGCGGTAACTACAACGTCAAGACCGGTAAGTGCTCTGGCCAGAATTTCTAAGGCTGGGCAATAAATAAGCGCAGGGCGCGATGCCCTGCGCATCATCACAATAATAGCCAATCACACATTCCACGCGACATGAACAAGGAATCCAGGGGTATGTTGCTACTTCCCTTCAGGTATTCGACGATGCGCCAGGCATTGTTGCTATGTATCGCATTACTCTTTGCGGTGCCAAGTTTTGCAGCAGACGATCTCTTCGAAGAAGGGATGGGTAAGCTCCACTCTTCAAAACTGTCTCAGGTCACCAAAGGGATAGCGTTATTAACAGAATCCGGCGACGAACGCGTCGCAGAGGTGTACAAGGCGCTGCTGGAAAGCCAGCTTTATCGCCATAAAAAAGAAAAAAAACTGGTGCTACTGCTCGAAAAGCGTGGCAGTAAAGTACTCATCAAAGATCTATTCAGCGATGCCGAGGCTTATGAAGTCGGCAAACGCAAAATCAAACGCGTCCCCGTGAATAATCAGCTGCGGGGCGACCTTAAAGCCTATTTGGCTTCGGTGAACCTCAATCACCACGCCACCGATGTGCGATTTTCCGCCGTTCAGTCCTTGTTGAGCGATCTCGACCCGGCGCTGATGACCCAAATCAAAAAACGCTTGCTGGTCGAAGAGAGCGGACGCGTGCGTGAGCTGCTCGAAACCGCGGTGGCTTTAGAGCAACTGCAAAACGGAGAACAACATGCACAGTTGCAGGCGATCAAGCAGCTGGCAGGGAGCCTCGAGCCGGAAGTGCGTAATCGCTTGACGCAAATAAAAAATAACGATGAAGCCCCTGTGCTGCAGAAAGCTGCGCACAAGTCGCTGCTGCAGATAGAAGACAAAATTGCTTTTTACAGTTTTCTCGAAACCCTGTTTTTCGGCTTGAGTTTGGGGTCGGTGCTTGTACTCGCCGCCATTGGTCTTGCCATTACTTTTGGTGTGATGGGCTGCATTAATATGGCTCATGGCGAATTAATCATGATTGGCGCCTACACCACCTATGTGATTCAGTTGCTCATGCCTAATTCCATCGGCGCGTCTTTGGTTGTTGCCATTCCGGCTGCGTTTTTGGTGTCGGGTCTGGTGGGCATACTGATCGAACGCGGCGTGATTCAGTTTCTCAAAGGCCGACCGCTTGAGACTCTGCTGGCAACCTTTGGTGTGAGCCTGATTCTGCAGCAGCTCGTACGTTCTATTTTTTCTCCTTTGAATCGTAGCGTCGAAACCCCCGAATGGATGAGCGGGTCCATCGACATTAACCCTATTTTTTCGCTCACCATTAATCGCGTGACGATTATCGTATTTTGCCTGGTGGTGTTTTTTGCGCTCTTCATGGTGCTCAAGAAAACCGTACTGGGTTTACAGGTGAGGGCGGTTTCGCAGAACCGTGATATGGCCCGTGCTATGGGTGTGCGGTCGGAATGGGTGGATGCACTTACCTTTGGATTGGGGTCGGGTATTGCCGGTGTGGCCGGTGTCGCCTTGAGCCAGTTAACCAATGTGGGGCCGAACATGGGGCAGGCCTACATTATTGATTCCTTTATGGTGGTGGTATTTGGCGGCGTTGGAAATCTGTGGGGCACACTGGTGGCGGGCATGTCGCTGGGTGTGGCTAACAAGATCCTTGAGCCCGTCTCAGGGGCTGTGCTGGCCAAAATTCTGGTGCTGGTGTTCATCATTCTATTCATTCAGAAAAAGCCGCGCGGGTTATTCCCGCAGAAAGGCCGGGCTGCGGAGGGTTAATCATGACAACACATTCGCACGAAACCGTTCTTGCGCGCCACAATCAACCTCTGCTTGATGGGCGCAGTAAACTCTTCCTTGGCGTGCTCACTGTGATCAGTGTGCTGGTGATTGCCTGCAACCTGTTTTTTCCGCCCGACAGTGCCTTACACATACCTACCTACACGGTGACACTGCTGGGCAAATATCTCTGCTACGCATTGTTGGCGGTCGCAGTGGATTTGATTTGGGGCTACCTGGGTATTCTGAGTCTTGGGCACGGCGCATTTTTTGCCTTGGGCGGTTATGCCATGGGGATGTACCTGATGCGTCAGATAGGCGATCGTGGCGTGTACGGCGATCCTGTGCTGCCTGATTTTATGGTGTTTCTGAATTGGCAGGAGTTGCCCTGGTTCTGGCTTGGTTTTGACTCTTTCTGGTTTGCGATGTTGATGGTGGTGCTGGTGCCTGGCATTCTCGCCTTCATCTTCGGCTGGCTCACCTTTCGGTCTCGTGTTACCGGCGTGTATCTCTCCATCATCACGCAGGCACTGACTTACGCCTTGATGTTAGCGTTTTATCGCAATGAAATGGGCTTTGGCGGCAATAACGGCCTCACCGACTTCAAAGACATTTTGGGTTTTGATTTGCAGGCCGACAGCACCCGACTGGTACTGTTTGGGAGCTCGGCATTAGCGCTCGCTCTGGGTTACATCGCCTGCCGCTTTATTGTGACCTCGCGCTTGGGACGGGTTTCCATGGCCATCCGGGATGCTGAGCCGCGCACCCGCTTTATTGGCTATAAGGTAGAAAACGTCAAACTGTGGATCTTTGCATTTTCAGCCGTTTTAGCGGGGGTTGCCGGAGCTCTTTATGTGCCACAGGTGGGTATTATTAATCCCAATGAGTTCTCACCGCTCAACTCCATCGAGATTGTTGTGTGGGTGGCACTGGGTGGTCGCGCTACCTTGTATGGCGCCGTTGTGGGCGCGATTGCGGTGAACTATGCAAAAACCTACTTTACTGGCGTTATTCCTGAGGTGTGGTTATTTGCGCTGGGGGGGCTGTTCGTACTCACCACCATACTGCTGCCTAAGGGAATCGCCGGACTGGTGCAGGCGAAGGAGGCACGCGCATGAGCAATTTCGTTACCGACTATATCGATGCCGTGCGTGATAAAGACCATGTGTTCGATTTCGTAGCGCCCACACACAACCCCCATCTTGATGTGCGTAAAGGCTGCATTTTGTACATGGAAGATGTGAGTGTGAGCTTTGATGGCTTCAAGGCCATCAATGATTTGAATCTATACATCAATGAGGGGGAGTTGCGCTGCATTATCGGGCCGAATGGTGCAGGTAAAACCACCATGATGGATATTATTACCGGTAAGACACAGCCCGATCAGGGCTCGGTGTATTTCGGTCAAACCATCGACTTATTGCAGATGAGTGAGCCGGAAATTGCCGAAGCCGGGATTGGCCGTAAGTTTCAGAAACCCACGGTGTTCGAAGAGCAAAGCGTGATGGCGAATTTGGAACTGGCGATGGCGGGCGATAAATCTGTTATGCATATCCTGTTCGGTAAACTCAGCGGCGAGCAACTGGATGAGATTTCGCATGTGCTGGAATTAATCGGTCTCAAAGACCAGCGCTTTTTGCGCGCCGGAGCGCTGTCGCATGGCCAGAAACAATGGCTGGAAATTGGCATGTTGCTCATGCAAAAGCCGCGCTTGCTGTTAGTGGACGAGCCGGTCGCGGGTATGACGCATCAGGAGATGGACCGTACCGCAGAATTGCTTATTTCGCTGGAAGGAAAACATTCCGTCGTGGTGGTTGAGCATGATATGGATTTTGTGCGCTCTATTGCGCGCCAGGTGACCGTGCTGCACCAGGGCTCTGTACTGGCAGAGGGTACGATGGATGCGGTGCAATCAGATGCGCGTGTAAAACAGGTCTATCTTGGGGAATAAGTATGCTGAGCATTAAGGGTTTGAATCAGTATTATGGCGAAAGCCACACGCTCTGGGATTTAGACGTGGATATCCCCGAGGGAAAATGTACGTGTTTGATGGGCAGGAATGGCGTGGGCAAGACGACGTTGTTGTCGTGCGTAATGGGGTTACTGAAACCCCGTTCCGGGTCGATTACCTTTAACGGTACCGACCTGCTGGCTACGTCGGCGGAGAAGCGTGCCGCGCTGGGTATTGGATATGTGCCGCAGGGGCGTCAGATTTTTCCATTGCTCACGGTAGAGGAAAACTTGCAGATTGGTTTGCCGATTCGCAAGCGCGGGGATCGTCAAATACCCGAATTTATCTACGAGCTGTTTCCGGTTCTGAAAGACATGCGTAATCGCCGCGGCGGCGACCTCTCCGGGGGCCAGCAACAACAATTGGCGATTGGGCGAGCACTGGTGATCAATCCGCGTTTGCTCATTCTCGATGAGCCTACAGAGGGTATTCAGCCCAATATTGTCGCGGAAATCGGAGACATCATTCGCAAGTTGAATCGCGAGATAGGCTTGACTGTTTTACTGGTCGAGCAGAAACTGCCTTTCGTGCGACGTACCTCTGACTGCTACATTATCATGGATCGGGGCAGAGCCGTTGCCCATGGCGAACTTGATACACTCACAGACGAGCTGGTACAGGAATACCTGACCGTATGAGTTCGATGCTTTCTGGCGGATAGAGACCTTCTGCATGCTAGCTCCGGCCCACGCAATTGCCAATGCGGCGACTTCCAGTAACTATGGCCATGGTCGCAACTGGATAGCCAACTTGTCGCTGTCTTTCGCGTCCAAGGCGTCGCGCACCATTCTCGATAATATGCGCTTTAAAGGGCCTTTGCGTGTGCAAAGGCCCTTTCACCCAGAAGGCCCGGTGTGCCACAGTTATATTCTTCACCCACCTGGCGGAATGGTGAGCGGTGATAAATTGAGCATTGATGTGTCGGGCGATCCCGGCAGTCATGCCTTGATTACCACGCCTTCCGCGGGCAAGGTATACGGTACCGACAGCCACGATTTACCCCAAACACAAACCATTCATATCACGCTCTGTGATGCCGTGTTGGAATTTCTGCCGCAGGAAACCATTATTTTTGATGGCGCGCGTGCGCAATTGGATACGGTGATCAAAACGAACGGCACGAGTCGGGCCGTGTTCTGGGATATGGTGGTTTTGGGGCGGCAAGCGGGCGATGAACCCTTCTTGAGCGGGTCGGTACGCCAAAGCCTACGCATTGAAAAAGACGGAAAACCGTTAATTTCCGAACACTTTTATCTGGATGCTGCATCGGCGTTACGTAACAGTCCGGCTGGACTCATGGGCAAGAATTGTTTCGGCGCTTGCTACATGATTACTGAGCACCCCGAAGCCTTGGTAGACGTGCTCAGAGCAAATCTTAAGGAATGCCCGCAGACCCATATCGCTGTGACACATAAGCCCGGCATATGTATGGTGCGAGCACTGGGAGATGATCCTGAATCACTGCGTGAAAGCTTTATGGCCGCCTGGCGGTTGACGCGCAAAACGCTGCTGGGGCGCGAACCCGAATCACCGCGTATCTGGTTAACCTGAACGAGCGGGTAAACACTGGAAATTAGGAACAGGAACGATGGAACTGACACCACGTGAAAAAGACAAGCTGTTAATCTTTACGGCCGCCTTGTTAGCGGAGCGCCGCATGGCCAAGGGTATCAAACTCAATTACCCGGAATCGATCGCCCTCATTTCGGCCGCCATTATGGAAGGTGCGCGAGAAGGCAAAACCGTGGCAGAGCTCATGAGTGAGGGGCGTCATATCCTCAAACGGGAAGACGTGATGGAAGGCATACCCGAAATGGTGCATGAAGTGCAAGTAGAAGCCACCTTTCCCGACGGCACCAAATTGGTCACCGTGCACGATCCCATTAATTAACCCGATACGAGGAGCAGCGCCATGATTCCCGGAGAAATGCAGATAAAGCCTGGTGATATTGAGCTCAATGCCGGGCGCCCTGTCACCACGCTGTCGGTGGCAAACAGTGGCGATCGGCCGATTCAGGTGGGCTCGCATTACCACTTTTACGAAACCAATCCAGCGCTGAAATTCGACCGGGAAGATGCCCGGGGCAAACGACTAAACATTGCTGCCGGTACCGCCGTGCGCTTCGAGCCCGGTCAGTCACGTACTGTTGAGCTTGTACCCTATGCGGGTGATCGTGTCGTCATGGGGTTTCGTGGCGAGGTAATGGGAAAACTGGATCAGAATTAAGGAGCAGGTCATGGCTAAGATCAGTCGTAATGCCTATGCAAACATGTTCGGCCCCACGACCGGCGACCGCGTCAGGCTCGGTGACACGGAATTGTGGATCGAAGTAGAGCAGGATTTCACCCGTTATGGCGACGAAGTGAAATTCGGTGGGGGCAAGGTCATACGGGATGGTATGGGGCAAGGCCAGGGGCTGGCCTCAGAGGTCATGGATTGTGTGATCACCAATGCCCTGATACTTGACCATTGGGGCATCGTAAAGGCCGATATCGGTATCAAAAACGGGCGCATTGCGGCCATTGGCAAGGCGGGTAATCCGGATACGCAGGAAGGTGTGGATATCCTTATCGGGCCGGGCACGGAAGTGATTGCAGGCGAGGGTCAGATTATCACCGCCGGTGGTATTGATGCGCATATTCATTTCATTTGTCCGCAACAGGTCGAAGAGGCCTTGATGTCGGGAACCACCACCATGCTGGGTGGGGGAACCGGCCCGGCGACGGGCACCAATGCGACCACCTGTACGCCCGGGCCGTGGAACCTGGGCAAGATGCTGCAGGCAACCGATAGTCTTCCCATGAACTTTGGCTTTCTGGGTAAGGGGAATGCCAGCAAGCTGGAGCCGCTTGAAGAGCAAATACGCTATGGCGCGATGGGCTTGAAGCTCCATGAGGATTGGGGCACCACGCCGCAGGCGATAGATACCTGTTTGAGCGCTGCCGAAAAGTTCGATATTCAGGTGGCGATTCATACCGATACCCTCAACGAGTCGGGCTTTGTTGAAGACACGCTGGCCGCGTTCAAAGGACGCTCTATTCATACCTATCACACCGAAGGTGCCGGCGGTGGCCATGCGCCGGATATCATCAAAGCATGCGGTGAAGAGAATGTACTCCCGTCATCGACCAACCCCACGCGGCCATATACGGTCAATACGGTCGACGAGCACCTGGACATGCTGATGGTGTGTCATCACCTCGACCCCAATATTCCCGAAGATGTTGCCTTCGCCGACTCGCGGATTCGTAAAGAAACTATCGCAGCCGAAGACATTCTCCACGATATGGGGGCGTTTTCGATGATTGCTTCGGATTCGCAGGCCATGGGGCGCGTGGGTGAGGTCATTTCGCGCACCTGGCAAACCGCACACAAGATGAAGGTGCAGCGAGGCTTGCTCGGCGAGGACGCGTCTCTGGGTTGTGACAATTTCCGTGCAAAACGCTATATCGCCAAGTACACGATCAATCCCGCGCTTACCCATGGTATTGCCGAAGACGTGGGTTCGGTAGAAGTGGGTAAGCTTGCCGATCTCGTGCTGTGGAAACCGGCATTTTTTGCAGCCAAACCGAGCCTGATTATGAAAGGAGGAATGATCGCCGCGGCGCCCATGGGTGACCCGAATGCTTCGATCCCGACGCCTCAACCGGTCCATTATCGTCCAATGTTTGGTGCGCTGGGCAGTGCCGTCACAGCAACTTCGGTAACGTTCGTCAGTCAGGCGGCATCGGATGCTGGTCTGGCGCAGGAGCTGGGCTTAAAACGGCGTCTGCTTTCGTGCAGGAACGTGCGTCAGGTGAAAAAGCAGCACATGGTGCACAACGCCGCCATGCCGGTTGTTGAAGTCGATGCACAACGTTATGAGGTGCGTGCTGATGGTGTGTTGCTCACGTGTGAGCCCGCTAAAGTGCTGCCCCTGGCCCAGCGTTATTTTCTCTTTTGATGGATAGCAGAAAGATACACACACGTATGATTCGACTTATCGAGAATATCGGTCCTGCCAAGCCCGGTGAGCAACCTGACTGCGCAGGCAAACTTGAACTTTCCTATGAGCAGCGTGTAAAAGGGCGCTTGCTCACGCGCGATGATCAGGACCGTGAAGTAGGCATGTTCCTGCAACGTGGGCGGGTCTTGCGCCACGGCGACCTGCTTAAGTCTGAGCAGGACGAAATCTACATGGTGACTGCACAAACTGAGCAGCTTTCTCAGGCGCGCTGTGACGATTGGGAAACTTTTGCGAAAGCCTGTTACCACCTCGGCAATCGCCATGTGCCGGTCGATATTGGCGACCGGGTATTGCGCATACAGCCCGACGCCATACTGGAACAAATGTTGGTCGGTCTTGGCTTGCAGGTAGCGTCGGTAGACGCGCCATTTAACCCGGAATCCGGTGCCTATTCCGGCGGCCATCATCACCATCATTAAGCGAGAGTAGTGGACATGTCTTCAGATGCCTTGACGGATGTCGATGCACTCACGGCCTTACTTTATTTAAGTAGTCCGGCCCTGCCGATTGGCGCATTTGCCTACTCGCAGGGCTTGGAGTCTGCCATCGAGAAAAATTTGGTGAACGATCGCGATTCGCTGATGGCCTGGGCCGATGACCTGTTAAAGTATGGCTTACTGCAATTGGATATTCCGCTGCTTAATCGTTGCCGTGCGGCTCTGGATGCCAAGGATCACGAGGCGTTCTTTCTTGCCAATGAAGAAGTGTTTGCTGCGCGCGAAAGCTTCGAGCTATATGAAGAGGAGCGCATGCTCGGTGCATCGTTATATCGCTTATTGCGTACTCAAGGTTTGGTGACAGACCAAGACCCAGAGGCATTCGCCAAGCCCGGGCCGTCTTTTCTCGCCGCCTTCAGCCTGGCCAGTATAAAGCTGGGCATGGACCCTATGCTCATGCGCTTAAGTTTTCTGTGGAGCTGGCTTGAAAACCAAGTGGCCGTTGCGGCGAAGAGCGTGCCCTTAGGACAGTCGGATGGCCAGCGCATACTCTTGGCTTTGCGACCGGTGATGGTTGAATTACTTGCTGCGGATAACGCCAAGGCGGTGCAGGCTTCCAATACCTTACCCGGGCAGGTGCTGTTGTCTGCCTGGCACGAAACACAATACTCACGACTATTCAGGAGTTAATGCATGTCTATCAATTGCTTGCGAGTTGGCATCGGCGGGCCGGTAGGATCGGGTAAAACTGCGCTGTTGCGAAATTTGTGCTTGGCCTTACGTGATCGTTACAACATGGCTGTGGTCACCAATGATATTTACACCAAGGAAGATGCGCAGTTTCTGATGCGCCACGAAGCCCTTGATGAAGACCGTATAATGGGGGTCGAAACCGGCGGGTGTCCGCATACGGCCATACGCGAAGACGCGTCGATGAATCTGGCCGCGATAGACGATCTGCAGGGGCGCCACGAGGGGTTAGAACTGGTGTTTGTTGAGAGCGGCGGCGATAACCTCAGCGCCACCTTCAGCCCGGAATTATCGGATCTTACCCTGTATGTGATTGATGTATGTGCCGGCGATAAAATACCCCGCAAGGGTGGGCCGGGCATCACCAAATCAGACTTATTGATCATCAACAAAATAGATCTTGCCGACTATGTGGGCGCGTCGTTGGATGTCATGGATCAGGATGCTCGTAGGATGCGCGGCGACAAACCCTTTATTTTTACCAATATGGCCACTGGCGAAGGCCTCGAAAGTATTATTTCGTTTATTCAGAAGCAGGGTATGTTGCGAGATGCCTGAAGGCTGGAATGCACTGTTGCAGAAATAAAGTGTCGATTGGGTCACAAAGGGTGAGCAAGGGGAGCACCGCTAAATTGTTGAATGTAACATTGTGTGATAATTTGTGATCGTTGGTGTTTGAACCGTTCATCGGTATGTGTAATCAAGCTGCCGGAAGCAGACACCACGATAACAGCCATGCACACTAACGTTTTGGGTTCGATATGTCCGCCGCTCGCCTTTCAAGGTTCCAGCCGATCTCCCTCGGGATGGCCGCAAGCGTTTTAACGCTAAGCGCGGGCCTTAGCTTTGCGGAACTCAAGCTCATTGACGATGCCTCACTTGATCGTATCGTGGGTAAAGCGGGACTGACCATTGATATCGAAACTCAGGTGACCATTGGCGAAATCGAATACGTAGATGCTGGTAGCATGGTCTGGAAAGATATCTCCCTTACCGGTATCGGCGGTGGCTTGGTGGATAATCTGCGCGCCAAGGTTGATGCAACCGATGGTATTGAAACGATTCCGGTTGGGTTTGCAGAGGTTGCCATGTATGCCGACCTGGGTTACTTCGATGCCAGTGAAGCCGATGTGGCTTGGGCTATATCGGAATATGCGGATGGTGCCGGTGGTTACGGCAAACAGTTTGGTGATGGCGACGCAATCATCCACGTGACCTCTGTGGACCTGGGCGTTGATATCAATGATGTACCCACCAGTGCGGCAGAGCAGGCAGCTAACCTTCTATCATACAAAAGCGCGGTAGATTTACACTATCAGGAAGGGGAATTCGGAATCAGAAGTACCGACGGCCTGATGGAAACTGCGATCAGCGAAAATTTCTCGGTCCAGGCTTATCTCGGCTATCTCGACATTATTCTGAAAAATAACGGTAACGGCATGCGTGATACCTCCTCTGCCGGCGAACCTTCTTCCATAAAAATCGCAGATTCCTATATCGGCTTGGATGTGAAGTTTCGGGTAGAAGACTTGGATATCGACCGCACTCAAAATGCGACGAATACCTACATCCCGCGCGAAGTCACCAATTCTGGCCTTACTCTGCGTGATATGCGCATACACAATGAACGTGGTTACGATACGCTGGGTAGTTTCGGATTTGCGAGTATCGAAAGCAAGATAGCGGCGGCATCCCAGATTATGCCGCTCATCGATGTGATGGACCCCAGTCAGGGCATGTCCCAACTGGTCGATGGTCAGGCGGTCTACGACATCAACGTAAAATGGGACTGGGATTTACCGCACATCTCCTTCGGTGATACGGGTAAAAGCATCGGTAAAGTCTACTTCACCGATTTCCATATCAACGATACCTCCATCGTGTTCTCAGCACACTAAGTGCCCAAACCTTTGCCTTGATGGAAGGCGACTCAACAACCCCGTGATCAGTCTGAACCCGTCTGATGCTGCGCCAATACCGTGCGCACGGTATCAACGATGGTCTGGGTTTGTGGATCAACTTCCAGATTAACGCGATCACCGTCGCGCAATTGACCAAAGGTAGTCACCGCCAGCGTTTCTGGTATCAAGTGCACCGAAAACTCCTCAGCTACAGTTTCGCCCAGCGTTAAACTACAGCCATTGAGCCCGGCGAAGCCTTTGGGGAGGAGGTAAGGCGCGAACTGGGGGGGCGTGTTGAAATAGATGGAATGACGCTGGCCTTGTTTTTCGATGCGTGAAACGACTACGGTGCAGCTTACATGGCCAGACATCAAGTGCCCGCCAATTTCGTCACCAATACGCGCTGCGCGCTCAAAATTTACCGAATCGCCTACTCTCAATGTGCCAAGATTGGTTTTGTCGAGGGTTTCAAACATCACATCGAATGCGGCTTCGTTTGTTGTGCACGAAAATTCGGTAACAGTAAGGCACACGCCATTAATGGCGATGCTTGCGCCCCGTGTCACACCCTCAAGGGCGTGTTCCGGAAACCTCACTTTAAGTTGCTTAAGATCTTCTGATCCCTCAATCGCTCTAATCTGAGCAAGGCCCTGAACGATGCCGGTAAACATAATTGTGATTACTCTTCGATAAAGGATTCGGCCACTACCCGGTCGCGGCCATTTTGCTTGGCTTTATACAGGCATTGATCTGCCAAATCCAGTATCGACAGGCTCTTGTAGGCGGTGCTGGGGGTAGGGCGCGTTCCCGATACGCCCATGCTGACTGTAAGGTAAGTACTTTGGTTGCCATCATCGAAAGGGACTTCCTTAAACTGCTCGCGGATTTTTTCAGCTAGTTTCATTGCGCCATCGAGTGTGGTGTTGGGTAGGAGAATCGCAAATTCTTCTCCCCCATAGCGCGCAATCGTATCTGAAGGGCGTTGTATCACTGATTTTACCAATGCCGCGGCTTTGGTCAGGCAAAAGTCACCAAACAGATGGCCGTAAGTGTCGTTGAGTTGTTTAAAGTGATCGATATCCAGCATGATGACAGCGAAGGGCCAGCGCTCTCTGGCGCAGCGCCGCATTTCGCGTTTGAGCGCCTGGTCAAAGTAATAGCGATTCTTAAGCTGAGTAAGCGCATCGGTAACACTTAGCTCCTTTAGCCGTTGATTTGCTGCTTCGAGTTCAGCAGTACGTGACTGCACTTCGGTATCGAGCTCCTCATTCATTCTGATTGTTATATTCAGCAGGTCGTCTTGCGCTTTCACACGTAATTCGCGCTCTTCATTCAGTTTGTCGGCAAAGGCAAGCGACAAAATAGCGAGTTCGATAAGCGAACCCAACGAAAACGCATTATCGCTCAGGAAACTTGGTTCTAAGTATTGGTTGGTCTGAAGTAAAAATAGAGCGATAAAGAACAGGTAAACAAACCATGCCAGAGCAAAATAGCGTGCCGCCATGACGCCCTTTAGCCAGTACTTTACTCCGAGGTAGAACCCTGTACATATCGCCATCGTGACCACTATAAACGTGGCTTTCAAAGCGAGGCTATACGAAATAAAAATACTAGCGCACAAAATAGGAATAAAGCTGGTGGCCAGTAACAGCAACCAGGTAACGTCACGCGGAGTGGTGGCCCGACTCAAACCAATGAAGGTGATCACAAATCCGATTGCGGTTGCAGTCAGTAATGCCGCTGCGAGTAACACCGCAACATCATTGAACGCGGGCAATCCCGGCCAGATATATTGAAAAGCAAGGCCGGAAAGCGTTGCTTGTAAGAATGCGCTGGCGCAAATATAAGCCAGATAATACAGGTAGCTTTGATCACGAATGGTCAGATAGATAAAAGCGTTGTATATCAGCATGATCAGCGCAGCACCGAAGTAAATGCCGTTGAGAAAGTAAAACTGCCTTGTATGTTCTTGAAGTGCTTCGGCAGGCATCAAAAAAGTTCTTAATTGCAGTACGCTTTCGCTTTGTACGCGTATATACACATCAACCCGGCTGTTTGAGGGAACAGGGAAAACGAAGTCGTGCGTAGGCAAGGGACGCGTATTATGATGTCGGTTGTCGCCGGTAAAATACTGGGTAGTGATTTGGTCCTCGCTTACGAAATACACGTCGAGGTAATCGTGATGGGGATAAATAATCTGTAGCAGAAGCGGGACACCGGTAAAATCGGCGTTTACAAGCGTGGTACGCAACCAGAACGTAGCGGATTGCTGGCCGAAGTTATGACGCTTTTCTTCATCGTTAGTGAACCAGTGACTTTCATGGAACCCAGTGACCTGACTGAGACTAAAGTTGCCCAAAGGGTCGGCCAGCCAGGCAATATGTGCATTAATGGGGGTGCGAGACTGGATGTCGTAGGCATTTATCGACGTACTCGCACACAGGTCAAGATGCAATAAAAGGAGCAACACCCCAATTGACACCCTGATCTTCAGCACTGGTCACTCCCGTAATAACTGCGCGCATGTAACAGTATAGCCGCAGTATCAGCGTGTGCTTTTTAGGGAGCTAAGCAGGTAAGGCAGTGTTAAAGAATGCGTGTCTGTTACCGATAAACCTTGTAGGTTATGCATGTAACCCCCAGCATGAAATCAAGCATTTACAGGACGGGTAGAAGGGATATTATTTGTGGCTTTGGACAACAACCAGAAGATTACGCATCAGACTGCCCGTCCCTCCAGCTCGGCACTTCAATCGGCATCACCCGCTAAAAATGCGCCTGCGACGACCGGCCGGAGAACAAATATCGATCGTCGTGAAGGGGAAGGCGATCCGCCTTCCGGCAACGAACGTCGTAACACAGAAGATCGCCGCACCAGCAGTGCGCTCGCGCAGGAAAAACGCGAAAAAGAACAGGAGAAAATCAAGCAGCAAAATGAGATGCGTGTGCAACAGCATCGCAAGAAAAAACTGCTGGCCGGCTGTGAGCCAGTGATGGGCATGAACTATGACTGTCTCGCCATGGATGATTATCCCGATAATGAGACTGTTGCCAAGGCACGCCAGGATAGAGATTATTGGGTGGCCTTATGCAGTGTTTTTTTTCTGCTGTTTTGCCTGGGGCTGATGGGGTTTTTGCCTGCATGGATAGCCGCTACTTCATGCGGATTGACTATCCTTTCGGTCGTATTTGCGTTTTCGCCTTTGCGCACGGCTTTTTTCAGTCGCCCCCCGCTGGGTGAATTGCTTGATCAACGTAAGATGATCGAGTTTCGGGCCTTGAATCATATTCACTTTCTGGAGGGGAAAGACGGATTGGCATGGCGCTGTGCCAAACTGCAGAAATACAATTCCAACCTGAGTCGCCGGATGTTTGATGGGCTGATCCGTTTTTCAAAGGACGGCAGTATCCGGGAGTTCATCAAGGAGCGGCGACACGTGCGTCTTTATCTGTTATTCATGGTTGAGGCGCAGAAAGCCTACAAACGTTGCCAGAACGATTATCTGAATAATCACTTTAAACACCTGGACCAGGGCTGGGATGATTCGCTGACCGACGCCGAAGCCGCGAGGCTTGAAAAAAACTTAGGCAACGATTCAGACCCCGCCAAATCTTGACATCAGCGTGTATCAAACGTATGTTTCAAACATTCGTTTGGAACAGTTTTTCTAATTTCATGGCACACTCAGAAACCGTAGATCGCATCCTGGATGCGGCTGAGATACTCTTCGCGGAAAAGGGCTTTTCTGAAACCTCTCTTCGCATGATTACCAGTAAGGCTAAAGTTAATCTGGCGGCGGTGAATTATCATTTCGGTTCGAAAAATGCGCTGATCCAAGCTGTCTTCTCCCGCTTTCTGGGGCCACTTTCGCGTCTCATGGAGCAAGGCTTCAAGGAAAAGGGCTGGGAGCAAGACGGGCGCTCAGTGCCCTCTCTCGAAGACATCCTAAGGCTGTATACCCGCAGCCTCCTGCGCATACCCACGAACCATGAAAATGGCGTATCTATATTTATGCGTCTTATGGGGCTGGCGTATACCCAGTCGCAAGGCCATCTGCGTCGTTATCTCGAGCAGGAATACGCACGCACCTTCCGGCTTTTTATGCACTTCGTCAAAGAAAGCACACCAGAACTGTCGAAGGAAGAACGCTTTTGGCGAATACAGTTCACTATGGGCTCTGTCGCGTTCACAATGTCCAGTATTCAGCAGTTAACCGAAATACTAGAAGACAGTGCGTCGGCGAAAGCTGATCCCGAAGCGGTCGTGAATTATCTCGTTCCCTATCTTCTGGCCGGATTGCAAGCAGCGCCATTGAAATCTAAGATGTGAGCACCTTATTTTCCGGTGCCGTCATGCCCCCAATCGCCATGATTACAATTGATCTTCACACCCAGTGTTTGGCCCTGTGTGATGAATCCGGCCAGGTGCATAATTTCTCGGTGTCTACGGCTCTGAACGGGCCAGGGGAACGCATTGGTAGTGGTTGTACGCCGCGCGGAAAACACATTATCCGAGCAAAAATCGGCGCGGGCCAGCCGCTCAATGCGGTATTTATAGGGCGACGGCCCACCGGCGAAATATATAGCGCTGCACTGGCTGCGAAGCACGCGGAACGCGATTGGATTTTGTCCCGCATTCTTTGGTTGAGTGGGTGTGAGCCCGGTAAAAACCGCCTGGGTCAGGTGGATACCATGCGGCGTTTTATCTACATACACGGCACGCCCGATACTGAGCCTATGGGAATCCCTAAATCACATGGCTGTATCCGAATGCGTAATGCCGATATCTGTCACCTGTTTGATATGGTTGTACCGGGTACCCCGGTCGACATTGTTTAAGTACACGGGGTTGCTGAATGACGCAGACAAAAATGCCTGGCCCGCTGATGCTGGATTTGGAAGGCCTGTCGATGTCGACCACAGAGCGTGAACGGCTTGCACATACCTGTGTGGGTGGCGTGATTCTGTTTGCGCGCAATTATGAGAACCGGCAGCAGCTTCGCCAGCTTGTGCAGGAAGTGCGCTCGATACGGCCAGAACTGATCATTGCCGTCGATCAGGAAGGGGGCCGGGTACAACGTTTTCGAGAGGACTTTACGAGGCTCCCGGCAATGCGGCGCTTAGGCGAGGTATACCACGATAACAAACAGGCTGGACTTCGACTGGCAAAAGAGGTCGGTTGGCTCATGGCTGCAGAGCTGTTATGTGAAGATATCGATATCAGTTTCGCCCCGGTGCTAGATATTGATTACGGAATTGCCAGCGTGATTGGCGACCGGTCTTTTTCAAAAAACCAAGACGCCCTCATAGCACTCAGTGACTCGTTTATGGCGGGAATGCACGAGGCTGGGATGGCCACTACGGGTAAGCATTTTCCCGGTCACGGGGGGGTTGAAGCCGACTCCCATGTGGCTGTGCCCGTCGATCATCGTTCACTGGATGTGCTGCGAAGCGCCGATATGCACGTATTTAAATCGCTCGCGCACCATATGGACGGGGTGATGCCGGCGCATGTAATTTACCCCGATATCGATGAAAAACCTGCCGGCTTTTCACCAATCTGGATGCGCATGCTGAGAGAAGAGTGTGCGTTTCAAGGCGTGATATTCAGTGATGATTTAACCATGGAGGGTGCGAGCGTAGCCGGTAGTTTTAGCCAGCGAGCGAAAGCCGCTATGGATGCCGGCTGTGACATGGTGTTGGTGTGTAATCATCCTGAGGGAGCGGAACAGGTGATCGATTACTTCAATGATGAGCCGGCACCGAGTAATCAGCGCTTGTTGCGTATGAAGCATGCACGTACTTCTCCCGCAACATGGCAACAGCTGCAGAAATACGTGCGCTGGCAGGCTGCCGCCGCTGATATCAAAACGCTGACTGCATAACAAGAGGACTCGGGCGTGGATTTTGACTGGCAGAAGATGTTTGCATGGCTGAATGAAGTGGGCATCGAAAATGTGGCATATCGTAATGCGATAGAAATTTTTATCGTCGTCTTAGGCACCGCCATCATCAGTTATATCGCGGGCAAGGTATTCACCAGAGTTGAACAACATCTCGCGCAAACCCGAAATTTGTGGGATGACAGTCTTTTACACGCGGCACGTGCACCGGTAAGCTTTTTAATTTGGCTATTTGGGTTGTCTGCGGCAGCTCTCATTGCCAAGCAACAAACCGATTCTACTCTTTTCGACATGATCGAGCCTGTTCAGCGGATCGGCGTGATTTTCAGTTTAAGCTGGTTTGTGACGCGTTTTGTGCGCGAATCGGAAAAAGTACTGGTATCACCTGAACGCATGGCAGAACCGATGGATGCGACCACGGTAAGCGCCATCGGCAAGCTTTTACGCGCGTCGGTCATTATCACAGCGGTGCTTGTGATTCTCCAGACGATGGGTTACAGCATTAGTGGTGTGTTGGCCTTTGGAGGCATCGGCGGCATCGCAGTGGGTTTTGCGGCCAAAGACCTGCTCGCCAATTTTTTTGGTGGTCTGATGATTTACCTCGACCGGCCCTTCAAGGTCGGTGATTGGGTGCGCTCTCCCGATAAAGAGATAGAGGGAACCGTCGAAAAAATCGGATGGCGCCTGACTACCATCAAGACCTTCGATAAGCGGCCTCTTTACGTTCCCAATGCGGCGTTTACCAATATATCGGTGCAAAACCCCTCACGCATGTCACACCGGCGTATATACGAGACGATTGGCTTACGTTATGACGATGCCCACCGCATGGAAGCCATCATTCGCCGAGTCAAAGAGATGTTGTTGGCCCATGATGAGATTGATACAGAGCAAACGCTCATCGTTAATTTTGATGCCTTTGCGTCCAGCTCTCTGAACTTCTTTATCTATACCTTTACAAAGACAACGAACTGGATCGAATACCATGATGTAAAACAGGATGTGCTCTTTAAAATCCTGAACATTATTGAGGAAGAGGGCGCCGAGGTCGCTTTTCCAACGTCAACGGTGCATTTGCCCGATCCAGTTGTATTGCAACAGTCATAGGAAGGAAACGCGCATGTTGGCAGTTATTGGTGGTACAGGGCTCAATCAGTTTGAGGGGCTCGAAATCGTTGAGAGCAAGTGGTTCAGCACCCCTTATGGTGATCCCAGTGCGGCGATTCAATTTGGCACGCTTGCCGGCAAAGATGTGGTATTTATGGCGCGTCACGGTGAGCCGCATAAAATACCGCCTCACCTGATTAACTATCGTGCCAACATTAGCGCATTGCAGCAGGCGGGGGTCTCAAAGATTATCGCGGTGAATGCGGTGGGTGGTATCGCCGAGAGCTTCGGGCCGGCAAAAGTCGGCGTTCCCGATCAGATTATTGATTACACCTATGGGCGAGAACACACGTTTTTTGATGGTGATCAGTTGGAACACGTCGACTTTACCTTTCCCTATAGCGAAACATTACGCGCGTTGCTGATAGATGCCGCCCAACAGCAGGGCATTGAGATTGTACCGGTGGGTGTGTACGGCGCAACTCAAGGCCCTCGACTCGAAACGGCCGCCGAAATACAACGTTGCAAACGCGATGGGTGTACCATGGTGGGGATGACGGGGATGCCTGAGGCGGTTCTGGCACGCGAGCTCGGTATCGACTATGCCTGCCTGGCGCTATCGGTAAATTGGGCCGCGGGCATCACCCAGGCCGTGATTACGATGGAAGAAATACAGGCCGCAATTGATGCAGGGATGGAACAGGTACGGCGTATTCTGCTGCGCAGTATTCAGACATGCTGATTTAGCGTCCGGCTGCGCGTTTCGCCAGCCACTTATCCAGCTGGTTGGCAAAAGCCTGCTTGTCCTGATTCCCCAATGTGGCCGGTCCGCCCGATTGAATTCCGCTGGAACGCAAGGTTTCCATAAAATCACGCATGTTAAGCCGTGCTTTGATGTTTTCTTTGGTAAATAACTGGCCGCGGGGATTAAGGGCGAGAGCCTGCTTGTCGATGACTTCACTGGCCAACGGAATATCCTGCGTTACCACCAGATCGCCAGCCTGAACTTCCTGAGCAATGTAATGATCCGCTTCATCAAATCCTTTTTGCACCTGCCGGAAAGAAATCAGCGTATTCTGCGGGATATTCAAGGCGTGATTGGCCACAAAACACATAGGGGTTTGTGTGCGTTTCGCTGCGCGTAACAGGATGTCGCGTATCACTACCGGGCATGCATCCGCATCGACCCAAATTCTGCTCACGTCCGCAGTCATGGTGCGCCTGCCTCAGCATCGTAGGCGTCGAGACTATTGGGGTTCGGAATACTTTTAATGGTCACGATCAAGCCGAGTGCGGGATGGTCAATATAATGAATTTCGCCATCTTTCACTCGACGACTCTGAGATATGTGCAGGGTGTTCATGGGCACATAGGCTGTGCCTTTAAGTGTGAGCGCCCCATTCATCACCTGCAGAGGCATGGCTAACCAACTGACCGGGAACGCGTTCCAATCGTCTTCCAGTAACCACTCTGTGATGGTGTTGTAGGGCAGAACCCGAAATTGGTTCTTGAATACATCAATCGCCATATGCGTGTAGCGGTTACGCCGAAGCTGTAAATACCCTTCAAACATTGCGTGAGGGCCGGTTTCTGGCCCGGCATGTACTTTCACTGGTGGTATGGGGGCGTTGCGTGCAACCGCCTGTTGCCAGGCGTAATAGACTACCGGGCGGGTAAGCGGGTCCAGGTTCAGGCGATTAAATGCCTCGAGCAAATCCCGCTGGTCATCTTCAAGCGGTTTGATATGATTCGCTGATAACGGGGCGCCCAGTTCGTAATAATACAAATAGTCTTCACGCTGGGTAGGTAAAATGCGATCCAGATATTCAAAGCGCAGTATGTCCAAATCACTTTGCTGGTGTTCAAACAGTATCGCCTCAATTTGAAACCAGTCTTCCTGAGTTTCCTCTGATTGGCCGTGTGGCGCAACAAGAAGGGCGGGAAGCAGAAACACAGACAAGATCTGCCATGCGCTGATTCTGTTCATTAACGATGTCCTAAGTGTGTCGGCTGGAGTCGAGTGTAGCATAAGGTTTCGCTGCACAGGATTAGCCCTTGTGAGCGGAATTTTTGGGCACTAGCAGAGCCATCAACTCCTCTATGCCACTCAAGAGCGCCTCGGCGTCGTCGAACTCCGCACTGAAACGCAACTTGGTCGCACCGTCGAGCCGGTAGATGTGAGGCGCTTTTTGTACCAGTTGTACGATGGTGAGCGGATCAACTTGCGTGTCGCTGCAAAACTCCACTGAACCACCGTGTTGGCCTGCATCAATTTTGGCTATGCCTATATCCTGCGCTTTCAATTTGATGCTGGTCTGGCGGAACAAATTCTTTATGGAGTCGGGCAGCATGCCAAAACGATCAATCATTTCAACCTGCAACTCTTTAAGTTCCCCATCACTGCGTGCGCTGGCGATCCGTTTATAGAGAATCAACCGGGTATGTACATCCGGCAAATAATCATCGGGAATCACCGAAGGAATGCGCAAATTGATTTCAGCGCCGTGCATCTCGCCATCCAGTTTTAATTCCTTGCCCTGTTTCATGGAGGTTACTGCCTGTTCCAGTAATTCCATGTAGAGTGAAAAACCGATTCCCTCGATTTGACCACTTTGCTCCTCACCCAGCAGCTCGCCGGCACCGCGAATTTCCAAATCGTGGGTTGCGAGCATAAATCCGGCACCCAAATCCTGGGAGGCGCTGATCGCCTCAAGGCGCTTCTCGGCATCTCCTGTGAGCTTTTTGTCAGCCGGTGTGAGCAGATAGGCGTAGGCCTGATGGTGAGACCGCCCAACACGCCCCCGAAGCTGATGCAACTGGGCGAGCCCAAATTTGTCGGCGCGCTCAATAATAATGGTGTTGGCATTTGGAATGTCGATGCCCGTTTCGATAATAGTGGAGCACACCAGCACGTTAAAACGCTGATGGTAGAAATCCGACATCGCCATTTCGAGTTCACGTTCACGCATCTGGCCATGCGCTATACCAACGCGTGCCTCGGGCACCAGTTTGGCGAGGTATTCAGCTTCTTTCTCGATGCTTTTTACTTCATTATGAAGGTAATACACCTGCCCGCCGCGCAAAATTTCCCGGAGCAAGGATTCGCGGATCAGCGCATCTTCTTTTTCTCGCACGAACGTCTTCACCGATAGCCGTTTCGCCGGGGGAGTAGATATGATCGAGAGGTCGCGAATATTACCCATCGCCATGTTCAAGGTGCGGGGGATGGGTGTGGCGGTAAGGGTGAGTATATCCACGTTGGCACGGAAAGACTTGAGCCGTTCTTTCTGCTGCACACCAAAGCGGTGTTCTTCATCAATGATCAGCAATCCCAGATCATTAAATTTTACGTCTTGTTGAATCAGCTTGTGCGTGCCAACAATGATATCAGCCTGACCCGCGGCGATACGGGTGAGCGCGGCGTCGGTTTCTTTCCCGGAACGGAAGCGAGATAGCACTTCTACCTTGACCGCGGTATCGGCGAAACGGTCTACGAAGCTTTCATAGTGCTGCTGGGCCAGCAGCGTGGTGGGCACTAAGACCGCCACCTGTTTACCGGACTGCGTCGCGATAAAAGCGGCCCGCATGGCCACTTCGGTTTTTCCGAACCCGACGTCACCGCACACGAGTCTGTCCATGGGCCTGGCTTTCATCATGTCCTGAATTACGGCATTGATGGCCTGTTGCTGATCAGGCGTCTCTTCAAAAGGAAAGCTGGCACAAAAGGTTTTATACCCTGCACCGGGAGGTTCGTGGGCAAAACCGGTCTTGGCTTCGCGCCGAGCGTACACTTCGAGTAACTCTGCCGCCGTATCGCGAATTTTTTCAAGGGCTTTCTGTTTGGCCGCGCTCCATTTCTCTGTACCCAAACGGTGCATGGGGGCAAGTGATTCATCGGTGCCACTGTAGCGCGATATCAGGTGGAGTGATCCCACCGGCACATAGAGTTTGGCGCCACCGGCATATTCCAGCGTAAGAAACTCGTCACTTTGCTTATCGACCGTGATGGTTTCCAATCCGCGATAACGCCCCACACCATGATCGATGTGCACCACTGGAGCGCCCACGCGCAGTTCGGTCAGGTTTTTGACAACGGCTTCGGCCCGCTCCTCCGAGACACGCTTGCGACGGCGGGTTTGTAATACTTTCTGACCAAAAAGCTCTGTTTCTGTAATCAGCTGCAGAGGAGGTGTTTGAAGGGCAAAGCCGTGGTTGACCTGACCAACAATCAAAACGACTGAGACCTGGGAATTCATCGCCTGCTGCCAGTTTTCGGCCTGATCGTGCGCTATACCATGTTCTTTGAACAGGTCGCGCAGGGTTTCGCGCCGCCCCGCGCTTTCCGCCATGATAATGCTTCGACCCGGAAACTGATCGAGGGTCTTTGCCAGCGCATTCAGGGGGTTATCTGCCCGGTCATCAATGGCAACAGATTGTAGGGCCTGCCAACCACTCTGCCACTGCGCGGAAATTTCTGAAGAGGCTGACAGCGCGATAAGTGCAAATTCCTTCAGCGCAGAATGAAACTCCTCAACCCGGAGGTACAGTTTTTCCGGAGCAAGTATAGGGCGTTGAATATCGTGGCGACGCTCTTCATAGCGGTGCGCGATTTCTTTCCAAATCTGTTCAAGGTTGCTCGGGCTCGACTCAGGGCGAATCAGCAGCGCGCGCGAAGGAAGATAGTCGAAGAGCGTGGCCATTTCGTCAAAAAATAATGGCGCATAGTATTCAATGCCATGTGGTTTAACGCCGTTTTTGATATCTCGCAGTATGGGGGCATCGCTAGCCGAATTGGGAAATGCTTCCAGCCAGCGGTTGCGAAAGCCAAGGCGGCTTTGTTCGTCCCAGGGAAATTCGTAAGCGGGCAAGAGCTCGATACTTTCTATTTTTTTGAGTGAGCGCTGATTGTCGGGGTCAAAGGTACGCAGGCTTTCTATTTCGTCGTCAAACAATTCGATGCGTATGGGGGCGTTGGAACCCATAGGGAATATATCGAAAATGGCCCCACGCACCGCATACTCACCGTGTTGATACACCGTATCCACATGGCGATAGCCGATCTGATCAAGGCGCTTGCGATAGTCGTTGATATTCAGCTGTTGGGAAATTGCGAGGCGCAGTGAATTTGCCGCCACGAAACTGGTGGGCGCCAGACGTTGCAGTGCGGTTGCAAGCGGCACAAGGAGCACGCCACGGGATAAATCCGCTAACTCATTCAGCGCGGTAAGGCGCTGCGAGATAATGTCTTCATGCGGCGAGAACGTATCGTAAGGCAGGGTTTCCCAATCCGGAAACATGCGCACGGGCAGCCCGCTGCCACGCAGATAGGTTCGCAGGCTCATTTCTGCGGCAATGGCCTTCTGACTATCTTCAATAAACCAGACCACCACCGAGGGTGACTGCTGTGCTATTTCGGCAACGGCAAGCGCATCTAGCCCTTCGGGCAAGCCCGCCCAACGCTGGTGGTCGTTTGCGCGAGCGGGGAGAGAGAATGCAGGAAAAACCACTTAGGGGAGCCTTTTATTGAATGTTTCGGTGCGCAGGGTTACAACGCGTAATGTTTGTTCAGATAGCGAAGAATATCCTCAGATTCGAATACTTCCGACTGCGTATTGGGGTCAACCAGAAAAGGCACTTGCACGCGCCCGAATTGTTTTAACAATCGTTCCCGTTTGCTGCCAGGAAGAGGTTGATAATCTCCAGTATGAAAACGGAAGGTAGCTGGGCCCATATCGGCGAGTTGCTGCTTGCCGATATTCACCAGAAAATAAGGTAGCTCCAGCTCGCAGAGGCGTTCTCTTACCGGGCGGGTGTATGGGCTCGACTCAAAACTGTATAACACCAGAGGTTCCGCGGCCGGTCGGGATTTTTGTGCTTTGTTACCGGCGTTGAGGCGCAGTAAGCTGCTGAACCTGGAGCTGTATTCGTCCAGCGTCGCAGCCAGGCCTTCGGGTTCCTCAAAGTCGCTCTGTCGATATTGTTTGTATAAGTACCGTGCAATCTCTACATAGCCCTGCCGCTTGGCGTCGGTATTCGGATCGACGAGGAACGGCAATTGGTCTTGGCCTGATTGGCGCCGTAATTGTTTGATGTTTTTGCCTTTCAGCGGGCAGGGCATGATGAGCACATCAAGATTTAACTCGGTGAGTAATTCCCTGACGCGACGGCATTCAGCGCAGCCCTCTCGGTCGAATAAAATCAGGGCTTCTTCCAGCTGCATGTCTTTTTTCGAGGCGTTTGTACCGCGCCATCGGCGCACGGTGGAAGCCAGTACGGAATTGGCAATATTTATCTGATGTTTGATCGACATAATACCGGTGTTTTTGCGTGTTTTTTGAAGGACTGTGCCCCGTGAGGGGACGTTATTTTAACCATGCGAAGGCCATTACGCATCAACTGTTTAAAACGATTACTCCAGGCACTATGTAGTTAAACGCTACGAGATGTTTTAAAGAGTGTAGCTATTCGCTACAATGAGGTGTGGTGGTTTGTAAATAAGAGGTGAACACGTATGGCCAAAGCGAATTCTCCGGTACGGCTTGAGCAAACACTGATGCAGCAGGCGAAACTCGCCGGCTCTCTGCATAACCGAACAGCTATTGAACAAATAGAATACTGGGCCAGCCTCGGGCGCAATATTGCGCAGGTGCTCGACCCTGAAACCCTGATTCGAGTGAAAAGCGGCCTCGCAAAAATCAGGGTTGAATGCACGGATTCGCAAGCGATCGATGCGACACAGGTATTTGCCGATCTCGATAAACAACGTAGCAGCGGTGCGCTGGCGCAATCCGTCACCTCAACACCGTTCGTCTATCGCGCCTCCCGCACACACGAGGGGCAACTCGAACGCGTTGATGCCAACGGGCAGGTAACGGTTGGCCAGTTCTCGAACGGCGAATTTATAGCCAGATAAAAAGGGAATATTTTGGCCCACACAGCACAGCAACAATTGTGGATACTGGCCGGCGGAAATGGCGCTGGAAAATCAACGTTCTATCGCACACAACTGGCGCCGCGCGGCGTACCATTCGTAAACGCCGATAATATTGCCCGCGAGGTGTTTCCCGACAACCCGGAGGCACACAGCTATCAGGCGGCAGGCATAGCCGAGAATCTGCGCAACGAGCTCCTCGAAGAAGGCCGAAGCTTTTGTTTTGAAACGGTGTTTTCGCACCCCTCGAAAATCGACTTTATGGCGCGCGCCAAAGCCATGGGATATGAGGTGATTCTTGTGTTTGTGTATTTGCGCTCACCCGATCTGCACAAGGCACGAATTAGTCAGCGTATCGAAGAGGGCGGCCACGCGGTACCGGAAGATAAGGTAGAAAGCCGTATTCCCCGCACGCTGGAGCATATGAAGACGGCCATCCAACTGGCCGACAAAGCTTATCTTCTCGACAATTCAGACAACGAACAGCCTTTTGTGCTCGAAGCATTCATTGAGGCCGGCGTGTTATCGGGCCCTGAAAAATCCATGCCAGAGTGGGTGTTACACCTTCTTAATGAATGAACGAGAAGTCGATTAAGCGCAATCGCCTGATTTTTACGCCTAGCACATTTGTTTTTAAACAGATTGTAAGTATTTGTTATCTTCATCACTTAATCTACGCTCATACTGCTTTACCATCGGCGCAACTTCTCAAAAAGAGCGTAAGCAAATTCATATGGATGCAATGACATTGCGCCGTTCTGTAGTCTCCTTTCTTGCCGGTCTTCTTCAGGGCAAGCTTTCCCGATCGTCAGGTCTCGCCGTGTCAGCGCTTCTAGTTGCGTTATTGTCGGGAGCGGCGGTGCCGGCGAAAGCTCTCGAAAACCGTACGTTCTGCGTCTGGGACCCGGTGGGTCGGGGTGGACCGGTAATGACTTTCTATGCGGATGTGATACCAAAGGCCATGGCCTGGGGCGTGAAAATACGCTTCGTTCCCTATACCGAAGAGACCGATGCGGTAAAAGCCTTTAAGGAAGGCAAGTGCGAAGCTGCGGTACTGACCAGTATTCTTTCTCGCCAGTTCGTGAAATTTGCCGGCACGATGGACGCGATTGGCGCCATTAACTCCGAAAAAGGTCTGGAATTGGCGATCGCCACGCTGGCGCGATCTCGCGCGGGCAATCTCATGATTGAGGGCAACTATGAGGTAGTCACCACCTTTCCGGTAGGTTCCATGTATGCCTTTGTGCGCGATCGTTCGGTCGATACCATCGAAGACTTTAAAGGCAAAACACTCGCCATTCTGAATGACGACCCACAAATGAAGAAATTCGCAGACCTTGCGGGTGCAAAGCAGGTGCCGGTTACGCTGTCTACATTTGCCGACATGTTCAATCGAGGCGAAGTCGAAATCCTTATCATGCCGGCCCTTGCCTACAACACCTTTGAGCTCTACCACGGCTTGGGCGAAGAGGGTGGAATTGTGGATTACAGGCTTTATTACGGCATGCTCCAGACTATCGCCAGGCGCGATCAATTCCCGGAAGATTTTGGCGACAAGATGCGTAACTACATGCTTACGCGCATGAAAGCCATGAACAAGATGGTGAAAGATGCTGAAGATGAAATACCCGGCCATTACTGGATTGATACCACCCAGTTCGTAAAAGACGATATCGATCATTTCAGTAAGCGCGTGCGGCTTGCATTGCAAGCCGATAACGTGAACAACCCCACAGCGCTCAAGCTGTTCTGGAAAATACGCTGCCGGCTTGATCCCTCTCGTGGTGAGTGCAAGGAACCCCCGATTACCGATGCGGCACTGAAGAAAATGGTCGCTGACAAAGAGAAAGAAGATGCCCGCAAAGAAAAAGCCCGCCTAGCCAAAGAAGCCGAGCGTCGTGCCCAGCAAAATAAAGAGGCGGAGCGAAAGCGCCAGGAAGAGGCGCGGCTTGCAGCCGAACGTGAGCGTATTCGGCAGGAATTGCTCGCCAGTGAACGACTGGAACAACAACGACTGGCTGAAGAAAAGGCGCGGCTTGAACAGGAGCGTCTAGCCTTGGAACAGCAGCGTATCGAGCAAGAAAAGCTGCTAGAAGAACAGCGTAAACTCGCCGAAGAAAAGCAAAAACTCGAAGAACAGCGCCTCGCGCTGGAAATGGAGAAAAAGCAGCTACAGGGCGAAAAACGCAGTTTGTGGGATATTCTGTTTGGCTGGATTTAACACCCTTTAAACAGGTGTGGTGCCGTCATTCTGACAATGTCGCATTGATTCTTTTTTCCGCCAGCGCCAGGGCTTCCTGGGTACCCATCTCGCCCTTGAGCGCGAGGATCAGTATATCCGCGAACATGGTGTTGGCTTCCCATAATCTGGCGTGCCTCGGATACGCTTTGATTTGCCGTAACGTGTCCGCATAGTGCGCACGGTGCTCGGTGTTTTTGAGTAAAGTCGAGGTCAGGGCTTTTTTGTGGGAGGGCACGTGACCCGCTTCAAACCATAACTCAAAATGTTCGCTGATCCACTTTGCAAACTTTAAGGCTGCCAATTTTCGCTCCGAAGCGCCTCTGCCGGG
>JBFHUL010000032.1:0-33373 GCA_041590075.1 Oleiphilaceae bacterium | reverse complement strand
TGGCGCCACGGTGATCACGGGCATACACCTCCACTTTAATCTTCATCGACGAGCGGCCGGTATCCAGCAACAGCGTGTAGCAGCTCACCTGATCCCCCACCGATACGGGCGATAAAAATTCAATCCGTTCCATCGCAACAGTAGTGGCGCGCCCCTTGGAGATCTGGCCAGCGCACGCCGCAGCGGCCAGATCCATTTGTTGAATCAACCAGCCCGCATAAATATCCCCATGGGCATTGGTGTCTTTGGGTAAGGCCTGAAGTTGCAACATCAACTGCCCGCTGGGCGCGGGTGTGTTATCACTAGCTCTCATCGCACTGAATTTCCTGCATCGTCTCGGTTTACTTCAGTATAGCCAAGGCTCGCGTTCTATCAGGCAAGTCTGTAAACGAATGCAATATGCGCCGAGCATGGCCATTTGTCATATTACTGTCATAATCGCCACCTATAGTGCGCTCAAACCATAAGCCGCAACACGGTGATGGCCGACTAATCGATGACGAAGTTTAGGAGCACGTAATGAAACTAAAAAAATTAATGGGGGCATTGACTCTTTCCGCACTCGCCGGCGTCGCGACAGTGCAGGCCGACGTTGATCCCAACCTACCCAGCTATGAGAAAGCCAGCGGCGTATCAGGTAATCTTTCCAGCGTAGGTTCCGATACTCTGGCCAACCTCATGACCCTGTGGGCGGAAGACTTCAAGCGCAACTACCCCAACGTTAATATCCAGATTCAGGCAGCGGGCTCTTCGACAGCGCCCCCAGCCTTGACCGAAGGTACGTCAAACATCGGCCCAATGAGCCGCATGATGAAAGATAAAGAGCGTGAAGCATTCGAAAAACGTTATGGGTATGCGCCCACTGCCGTTCCCGTGGCCATTGACGCACTGGCAGTGTTCGTTAACAAGGACAACCCCATTGAGGGCCTGACGATTCCCCAGATCGACGCGATCTTTTCTTCCACGCGCAAGTGTGGCTTCAGCAAAGACGCAACCACATGGGGAGATCTGGGTGTGGGTGGCTCGCTGGCAGGCCAGGGTATTCAGCTCTTCGGCCGCAACTCAGTTTCGGGTACTTACGGTTACTTCAAGAAGAAAGCGCTGTGTAAGGGCGACTTCAAGAATAACGTCAACGAACAACCCGGTTCTGCCTCCGTGGTGCAGGGCGTTTCCGAATCCATTAACGGCATTGGCTACTCGGGCATCGGCTATAAAACCGCTTCAGTGCGCGCACTACCTCTGGCCAAAAAAGAAGGTGACGAGTTTGTCGAAGCGACATCAGCGAATGCCGTCACGGGCAAGTATCCGCTGTCCCGCTTCCTCTACGTATACGTGAACAAAGCGCCCAACAAGGCCCTCGCCCCAATCACAGCCGAATTCCTGAAATTGGTGCTGTCGAAGCAGGGCCAGGAAGTGGTAGTGAAAGATGGCTATGTACCGGTACCCGCGCAAGTTGCAGAACGCACGCTGCAATCACTGGGTCTGAACTAAACCGACCTTTGAGAGAAAAACCAAACGCCTTCCTCCATTTTTGGGGGAAGGCTTTGTGCTATATAATGCGCGCCAAATTTTCCTGGCACCGGATTGTTGGCGAGAGCGCGCAATCTTGGCCGAATACCCTTTGAACGACTGAAATCCCGGACACATTGATATGAGCAACTCCGCTGTGACTCAGGCTCCCGATCTTGATTTTGACAGTCCGCGCCTCCAGCGCCACCGCAAAAAACGCAATCTCAAAGATCAGGTCGCTAAATACTCTATCGGTTTTGGCGGTATCAGCGTCATCATTGCGATCACCCTGATTTTTTTCTACCTGCTTTATGAAGTGGCGCCGCTGTTCAAATCGGCGAGCATCGAGATGGTAAGCGCATATCAACTTCCAGCAAAGGAGCATGGCCGCACGCTTTACAGCACCATAGAAGAGCAGAATGACAAAGCGCTGCGCCTGACCGAAAGCGGCAAAGTCGTCTTCTTTGAGGCAAAAACCGGCAACATACACTCGATCGTTGATCTGCCCTTGCAAACTGGTCAGACCATCACCAGCGTCGCCAATGCCGACCCCTCCAGCCGCACCCTTGCGGCCGGCTTGAATGACGGCAGCGTTTTACTGTTCAAACACAGCTACAAACACACCTACCCCGATAATCAACGCGTCATTGACCCCTATCTGGAATATCCGTTTGGGCGCGAGAGCATTCAACTCGATGAGCAGGGCAAGGCACTCAATCAACTGTCGTTGACCCTCACCGATTCTGCAGTTCTCGTCGCCGCCGCCAATATCGACAATGAGCTTTACGCCCGCCGCTTCTCGAAAGAGCAGAATTTTCTGACCGGTGAAACCACACTGGTGCCGGAAGCCATCAACCTGCCCCCCCTGGGTTTTAAGCCCGAGTTTGTCGTGGCGGAACCCGGCATGCGCTGGATTTATGCGGCGACTTCCAAAGGCAAAATTCAGGTACTGGACCTGTTCGGCGACGAGGAGAGCGGCGCGAGTATCAACAGCACCGTGAAAGTGGGTGATGCTTCAACCCGCATCACCGATATGCGCCTGCTGCTTGGAGGCGCCTCCATTTTGGTCTCGGACAACCACGGCAAGGTCAGTCAGTGGTTCATGGTGCGCGATGCGGATAATGATTATAGCCTACAGCGCGTAAGGGAGTTTGAGGCCATCGGTAAGGGCATTATCGATATTTCCATCGAGCACCGCCGCAAGGGCTTCGTGCTGCTGGATGCCGAAGGTAATCTGGCCCTGTTCAATACCACCGCCCATTCCACGGCTCTCATTGAGCCAGTGAGCGACAGCCCTGTTAGACGGGTCACGGTTTCGCCACGATCAGACTATGCACTGATTGAAACCGATGACGGCCAAGTGCGTTTTTGGCAGATCGATAACGAACACCCCGAAATTTCCTTTTCCGCCCTGTGGGGTAAAGTGTGGTACGAAGGATATCAGGAACCGGAGTTTGTCTGGCAGTCCTCGGCAGCCAACAATGATTTCGAACCCAAGTATTCCTTATCTCCACTGGCCTTTGGTACCTTGAAAGCCGCTTTCTATGCCATGCTGGTTGCCACGCCTCTGGCGATATGTGGTGCCTTGTATACCGCCTATTTCATGGCTCCCGCCCTGCGGCGCAAGGTCAAACCCTCCATCGAACTGATGGAAGCCCTGCCCACCGTCATACTGGGATTTCTAGCCGGCCTGTTCTTCGCACCATTTATGGAAAACCATTTGCCCGGTGTGTTCGCCATACTCATGATTACCCCCGTATTGATTCTGGTGTTCGGCTTCGTCTGGACTAACCTGCCTGGCCGAATACGTAACCTCGTGCCGGAAGGCTGGGACCCGCTGCTGCTGATCCCCCTACTAATCCTCGGTGGCTGGTTCAGTATCGAAATCAGTCCCGCTCTGGAACAGACCTTCTTTGGCGGCGACATGCGCAGCTGGCTGACGAACGAGGCCGGTATCGACTTCGACCAACGTAACGCGCTGGTGGTTGGGGCGGCCATGGGCTTCGCAGTCATTCCCACTATTTTCTCGATTACCGAGGATGCCGTGTTCAGCGTACCCAAACACTTAACCTACGGATCATTGGCGCTCGGCGCCACGCAGTGGCAAACCATGATTCGCGTGATATTGCCCACCGCCAGCCCGGGTATTTTCTCTGCGGTCATGATCGGCATGGGACGCGCAGTGGGGGAAACCATGATCGTGTTAATGGCAACCGGAAACACCCCCATCATGGATATGAATATTTTCGAAGGTATGCGCACGCTGTCGGCCAACATCGCGGTTGAGATGCCCGAGTCCGAAGTGGGCAGCACCCACTACCGCATTCTGTTCTTGGCGGCATTCGTGCTGTTCCTGTTCACCTTCGTTGTGAACACGCTGGCAGAGTGGGTACGCCAGCGACTTCGCAACCGCTACAGCGTCATATAAGGGAGAACCATCATGCGTACATCAATGAAAAAATGGATCAAGGATGGTGACCCGTGGATTTGGTTCAATGCCGGCGCGGTCGCCATCAGCATGATCATGGTATTCGGCTTGCTGTTTCTGATCGCCTCCCGCGGACTCGTACACTTCTGGCCACACGACGTCATGGAAGCCGAGTTCGTGGCCAAGAACGGCGGCCGGACCACCATCATGGGCGAGCTGGTTGAAAGCGAAATGGTGCCCGCCGCGCAGCTGTTGGGCGCCGGCTACTCGGTGCCCGAAGGTGCAGAATTCATGCAACGCAACCTGCTCAAACTGGGTAACCGCGACGTGACCGGGGCCGATTTCCGCTGGGTCATCGACCAAGCCCTCGAACATCGGCGCTATCCTGAACAGATCATCGTACTGGAGCGCCGCGAATGGGGTAACTTTTACGGATATCTCAAGTCGGTAAAAGAAGAGGGCAACATCGTTGCGCAGGGCGAAGAGGCCTGGCCGGTGCTCATCGAGCGCATCGAACGTGCTCTTGAAATTCACGCCCGCATTCACGACATCGAAAAAACCGAAATCGGCGGTATCAACAGCCAAATGGAACGACTGCGACTGAAAGAGCGCAAGCTGGAGCTGGAGGGCAACAACACGCCTGAAAACCTGCTTAATATCGAAGAAGAACGCGCCCAATTGGACGCGGAATACCAGGTATTACAGGAGCAACTGATTCAGCTTTATGAGCAGATCAATCGCGACAGCATGGTAGCGACGACGGCAGATGGCCGGGAGCGTGTCATTGATCTCGCCAAGATCGTGCGTGCATACCAACCCAATGCCATGAGTCTGGCAGAGAAAGTGGGCTTTTATGTCAGCAAGCTGATCGAATTCGTGAGTGACGAACCCCGCGAGGCCAATACCGAAGGCGGCATTTTTCCGGCTATTTACGGCACCGTGCTCATGGTGATTGTGATGTCGATTATCGTCACACCGTTTGGCGTAGTCGCCGCAGTATATCTGCGCGAGTACGCGCATCAGGGCAGTCTCACCCGGCTGATTCGCATCGCCGTGAATAACCTCGCCGGCGTTCCTTCGATTGTCTACGGGGTGTTCGGGCTCGGATTCTTTATTTACTTTCTGGGCTCCGGCATTGATCAGGCGTTTTTCCCTGAAGCCCTGCCCTCTCCCACCTTTGGTACGGGAGGTTTACTGTGGGCGTCCATCACACTGGCAATACTCACATTGCCGGTCGTCATCGTTGCCACCGAAGAAGGTCTCGCACGCATTCCCCGCTCGATGCGCGAAGGTAGCTTGGCGCTGGGTGCCACCAAAGCCGAGACCTTATGGCGCGTTATTCTGCCGATGGCCAGCCCGGCCATGATGACCGGCGTGATTCTGGCCATCGCCCGTGCGGCAGGCGAGGTCGCTCCACTCATGCTGGTGGGTGTGGTAAAGCTCGCGCCCTCACTCCCGCTCGACGGTAATTATCCCTACCTGCATTTGGACCAGAAGTTTATGCACCTGGGTTTCCATATCTACGATGTTGGCTTCCAAAGCCCCAATGTAGAGGCGGCCCGCCCTCTGGTGTACGCCACCTCACTGTTGCTGGTCATCGTTATCGCGCTGCTCAACCTGACTGCCGTTGCCATCCGTAACCGTTTGCGTGAAAAGTACAAAGCGCTTGAAATGTAGGTGTAGACTAGAATTGTAGGTATCACTCATGACTGAATCAGTAAACAGAGATCACGACATGCAAGAGGAACAACAGGCTAACGCGCCTTCAGGAAATCATGCGGAGTCCGACGGCGGTCGTACCCACTCCATCGATATCGCTTCCTTGCAACGTAAGGACAATGCCTTGCGACTTGAGGACGAACACCTAAGCCTTAAAGTAAAGGATTTACGCCTGAGCTACGGCGAGAAAGAAGCGCTGCACGGCATCAATATGAGTATCCCGCAGAAGCGTGTGACCGCATTCATCGGCCCGTCCGGCTGTGGTAAATCCACGCTGCTGCGCTGTTTCAACCGCATGAACGATCTGGTGGATGGCTGCACGATTTCGGGCGAGATCCTGCTCGAGGGGCAGGATATTTATCGGCGCAATATCGAAGTTGCGGAATTGCGGCGTCGGGTGGGCATGGTATTCCAGAAGCCCAACCCTTTTCCCAAAAGCATCTACGAGAATGTCGCCTACGGTTTGCGTATACAGGGCATCAATAAAAAACGAGTATTGGATGAAACGGTAGAATGGTCCTTACGCTCGGCGGCGCTGTGGGACGAAGTGAAAGACCGCCTCAACGACAGCGCTCTCGGGCTCTCCGGCGGCCAGCAACAGCGTTTGGTCATCGCACGCACTGTGGCCGTCAAGCCCGAAGTGCTGTTGTTGGATGAGCCGGCGTCTGCGCTTGATCCGTTATCCACGCTGAAGATTGAAGAGCTGATCCATCAGCTGAAAGACGACTACACGATCGTGATCGTCACGCACAACATGCAGCAGGCAGCTCGAGTCTCTGACTACACCGCCTTTATGTATATGGGTAATCTGATCGAATTCGGTAACACGGACGAACTCTTTACCAACCCCAAAAAGAAGCAGACAGAAGATTACATCACCGGTCGTTACGGCTAAGCGAACACTTAGCAACAGGCCATCACGCGTGAGAGGTTTTTTATGACGATTACAACAAAAGAAAGCCATACCCAACATATATCCCAACAGTTTAATCAGGACCTGACCGAGCTGCGCAATCGCCTGCTAGCCATGGGCGGTTTCGTTGAACGACAGGTACGCGACGGCGTGGATGCCCTGCTACGGGGTGATACCGACCTCGCAGAAAAGGTACGCGAGCAGGAAAACGATGTGGACACCATGGAAGTGACCATCGATGAGGAATGCACTGCGGTGATCGCACGTCGTCAGCCTGCAGCCAGTGATCTGCGTCTGGTCATGTCGATCGTGAAGATGGTAGCAGATCTCGAGCGCATTGGTGATGAAGCCAGCAAAATCGCGAAGATGGCGATTAATCTGTCGGAAGAGGGTAAATCCCCGCGCGGCTATGTGGAAGTGCGCCACATCGCGGATCATGTCGTCAAAATGGTCAACTCTTCTCTGGATGCCTTTGCCCGCTTTGATGTGGACATGGCCCTCGACATCATCAAGGAAGATCGCGCGGTAGATGCCGAGTACGGCTCCGCAATTCGCTCATTAATGACTTTTATGATGGAAGATCCACGCAGCATTTCACAGGTACACAACGTAATGTGGGTACTGCGGGCACTCGAACGGGTGGGCGATCACGCCTCAAATATCGCAGAGCATGTCATCTTTATGGTGCGTGGCAAAGATGTACGCCATATGCCGGTGAGTGAAGCAGCCGAATTGCTCGACAAAAAACGCTAGTCGAAAGGGAGGGCATCACCCTCCCCGCTTAATCCCTGTTCAGAGACTCAGACAGACACCTTCAGCTTCTCAGTGTAGGGCGGCCACCCGAGGGGCTTACCCGCCAGCATGTGCAAATGCACGTGGTAGACCGATTGGCCGCCATACTCATTGCAATTCATCACCACGCGAAACCCGTCTTCCGCAACGCCATGCTCGGCAGCGAGATGCTTCGCCACCCAGAACAAATGGCCAAACAGCTCTTTATCCTCTTCCTGCATCGCGTTAATCGTCGCAACAGGCTTTTTGGGGATAATAAGAAAGTGTACCGGAGCCTGCGGCTGAATATCCTTGAAAGCGAGGCTGATGTCATCTTCGTAGACAATATCGGCCGGGATGTCGCGATTAATGATTTTGGTGAATAAGGTGTCGCTCATCGGATAGATTTCTCCCTTGCTGTAAGATCATGCCGGTTCCGCCAAGCGGGGACGATCCCCGGCCAGGCCAACGGCGTAACTCAATACCTTGCGCTTCACGGGCCCGGAACGCTGTGCCAAACCCAGCCCGAGATTGCGTAACACCGTGACGGGCAAGTGCTGATTACTGAAACCATGATAAAACAGATCCATCATCGACATCATGCGCTGATTATCCGCACGACGGCGCTTTTCATACGTCGCCAGAATATCCGGGTCCCACCATGCCTCATTGGCCAGAGCCGCCTGCGAAACCAGCTCGATCAGCACCGCAGCATCCATCAAACCCAAATTGACACCCTGACCGGCTAATGGGTTGATCGTATGGGCCGCATCCCCAACCAGAGCCACACCCGGGCGGAAATAACGAAAAGCATGTGACTTGTACAAGGGAAATGCGCCCTTGTCCAAAACCTGCTCCAGCCGGGGTAATTCCTCGGGGAAGTGGCGCATGAGCTGTTTCAGCAATTCACCCTCCGCCATGAGGGCCAGCTGCTTGACTCGTGCTGGAGTGTCGTACCACACCAGCGAGGCATAGGACTGACCGGCAATGCTGGCCAGCGGCAAAAAAGCCAGCGGCCCCGCAGGCCGAAAAGTCTGCCAGGTGATGTCTTCCTGTTTACCCCGGTAAGCGACCGTGCAGGCAAACGCAGACTGTGCGTACTGTTCCCGAAACTGGCCCAACCCCGCCGCATGGCGTAAGGGTGAATGCGCGCCTTCCGCGCCAATCAAGAGACGCGCCTCCAGCGTTTCGCCATGTTCCAGCTCCACACGCCGGTATGCGCCTTCAAGATCGAAGCGGGCAGCGCGCGCCGGACAATACAGTTTCAGGTTTGGATACGTCTCAAATGCGCTATGCAACGCGGCTTGCACATGATCGTTTTCCAGAATGTGCCCCAAATGTTCCAAACCCACCTCTTGGGCATTGAATTCGGTGCGCGCCCAGGTGCTGATATCCGGGAGGTATTTCGCCAGTCCCCTATTCGGTTTTTGTTCGTTTACCGCTAAACGCCGATAGGCACACAAACGCTCGGTATCCAGCCGAGGCCACACATCGAGATTGCGGAGTATCTGTTCACTGGCGTAACTTATCGCCGACACGCGCAAACGCGGCAGCTCATGCTTTACGAAGGGCCTTACCGGCTGAGTATCGACCACGGCCACGCGCAAACCGGCTCTAGCCAGCCCTGTGGCCATGGTCGCACCGACCATACCCGCACCCATTACAATGACATCAAATTGCTGGCTCATCTTGTTTGCTGCATCAGACCTTGGAAACTGCTTTTAAACGCCCTACATTATGCATGAGCCTCTCCCGTAATCCTATGCACTCACAGGGCCTGATATGTCCAAGCGCAGCTTTTGGTCGATCCTACGATGCCTCTTACTCTGTTTTAGCATGTGCGCGGCCAACGTATATGCCGGTCTGCCCCATCGACTTATACAAGGCGAACAGCTGCCATCGCTGGCGCCGGTCATTGAAGCCACTTCGCCCGCGGTGGTGAATATCGCCACCTACAGTGTGCAAAAGCGCTACAGCAGCCCGCTGTTGCAGTCACCTTTTTTTCGCCACTTTTTTGATATTCCCGACCATTTCGACGAACGCCGGCAGGTTCAAAGCGCAGGCTCAGGCGTCATTGTGGATGCCCAAGCGGGCTACGTTCTTACCAATCATCATGTGCTTGGCGGATCCAGCGATATCGAAGTCACCTTGCAGGACGGCCGCCGCTACAAGGCAAAACTGATGGGCAGCGACAAAAAAGTCGACCTTGCACTGCTTCAGATTGACGCCCCAGACCTCAAGGCTTTAATGTTTGCTGATTCAGATGCGCTGAAGGTGGGCGATATTGTGCTGGCTATTGGGAACCCTTTTGGGCTCAGCCAGACTGTGACCAGTGGCATTGTCAGCGCTTTGGGACGCAATGGTCTGGGCATTCAGGGCTTCGAGGACTTCATCCAGACTGACGCATCGATCAATCCCGGCAATTCAGGAGGCGCCCTCATTGATTTGCGCGGTCGCCTGGTGGGCATCAATTCGGCGATTATTGCCCCGGCAGGCGGAAATGTGGGCATCGGTTTTGCGATCCCGACCAATGTTGCAAGGGCAATCATGCAGCAGCTCATCCAATACGGGGAGGTGAGACGCGGTGGAATCGGCGCACGCTTCCAGGACCTCACCCCAGAGCTGGCCGATGCCTTCGGCCTCTCAACCTTCCAGGGTGCGCTCATCGCCAAGGTCGACCCCGATAGCGCAGCCAGCGAAGCGGGCCTGAAAGCCGGCGACATTATTACCCAGGCCAATGGCAGGCCCGTGACCAGTGCCGCAGACATGCATCATCGCATTGGGCTCTCACCACTGGGCCAGATCCTTAAGCTCAAACTCCTCCGCCAAGGCAAAACGCTCGACCGTGAGGTGGAAATACGTGCCATCCCCATCCCCAGCGCCAAAGGCGCTGAACTATCACCTTATCTGGCCGGCAGTGTGCTGCAGGATGTACTGCCGCCTGATCAGGAAGATCCTATTGGCGTGATGGTGACCGACGTGATCGCAAGCAGCGCCGCCGCGCGTATTGGCCTGCAGACGGGCGATGTGATTTACGGTGTGAATCGCTCCCGGATTCGCAGTATTGCTGAGCTGAAAGCCTATCTCAGCACCCGGGCGCCGCAGGCCTTACGTTTGCGTAGAGCTTACGAAGATCTGATTCTGTATATACGATAGGACGTGACGCCAAAAACGGGAAGCAAGCGGGAAAGAGTGTGATCTCCAGGGCGCGTTCAGGCCTGCCGCACCCCAGAGATCGGGAAACGATCAGGAAACCTTGCGTCGCGTGAGCCAACTGGGTTTCTTGACACCAATCTTGGCAAAGCCCTCCGTCAGCGTCATGGGGTGGGCGAGACGCAGATAATCTGCAAAGGCCATTTTGATGACTTCGTGATGCGTGCCGGCACGAAAGGCAATTTCGCCCTCTTCATCGAAACCTTCATACATGTAGGTCGGAATATCGTAGAGATTCCCGAACGGCGGCATGGCCCCCACCTCACATTGGGGAAAACGGTCCTGAAACTCTTCTTCCGACGCCAGAGCCACCAACTCGGTGCCCATTGCCTTCATAAAACGGTCCCAGCGGATGCGGCAGGATGCGGGCAGCACAACCATCGACATACAGCCGTCGAGGTTGACCATCACGGTTTTAGCCATCTGATCGCCTTTCACATTGACGCGTTCCGCGATGTCTTTTGCGGTATAGGCGGGCGAGTGTTCTACCGACACATAGTGCGTGCCGTGCTCATCAAGATATTCTTTTAACTGGTCAACTGGCATCGTTACAACCTCAACTTCTTATTTACCTAGCCATTGGCAGAGGTGATTATGTGGCTGCGCAACTCTATGCGCCGATACGTGCTGCTGCTCCATTCGCTAGCGGACTTAACCTAATGCCTTCCCGCTCTTCTTGCTGCTTCACCCTCATATTAGTCACGAAAGTCGGCAAGTTGTAGTGCGAAAGCGTTACGAATTTTAAGCGTCGTTCAAGAACTGCATGTTTGCAATATTTACCCGCCGACTGTGACAGTTGTTTTCAATTTTTGTGACAGGAATAAAAAAGGGGCCGGTTAGCCCCTACGTTATGCACACAATCGCTCAGCCGACCTTATGCAAATGCACATCCTGCTGCGGAAACGGAATGCTGACGCCCTGCTGATCAAAGGCCTTCTTGACGGCCTCTTGCATCGCGAAGTGTACCGGCCAGTAATCGCTCGTATTGACCCATACACGCACAGTAAAGTTCACGGAACTATCCGCCAAGGCCGACACCACCACCATATGGGCGGGGTCTTTGAGTATGCGTTCATCTTTCGCAATGAGTTCTTCCAAAATGCCTTTGGCTTTGTCGATATCATCGTCGTAACCAATACCAAACACGAAGTCTACCCGCCGCGTCGACTCCTTATTAATATTCACCATACTGCTGTTGGACAACGCCCCGTTGGGAATAATGACAATGCGGTTATCACCGGTCTTCAGAATGGTATTGAAAATCTGAATCTCTTTGACCGTAGCAATGTAGCCTTGCGCCTCGATCACATCGCCCACCTTGAAGGGTTTGAACATGAGGATCAGCACGCCACCCGCAAAATTTGCGAGACTGCCCTGTAAGGCCAAACCCACAGCAAGACCGGCGGCACCCAGAATAGCGATGAATGATGTGGTTTCGATACCAATCATCGACGCCACCGCAATTAACAGTACCGCCTTCAGGAGTACTGAACACAGGTTACTCATAAAACGACCCAGTGTGGGGTCCGCCTTGGCGGTGAAATGCTTGTCGGCGGTGCGCACTACACGCTTAATAATCCACAGACCTACGACCAGCGTGACAATCGCCAGGACCACTTTGGGTCCATAGGTCAACAGCAAGGTATAAGCCGTTTCAGCCAGCTCGCTCATCTGCTGACCCGCTTGATCCAGTTCTTCCATTGTAATCCCCTTGATCAAAAATAAATGACTTGAATTATTCTGTTCCGACGCGTGATGCTGGTCGAAAACTCTGGTTTGGCTTCTATTGGCTTATAACAGGGTAATACAGGTGACAACGACTTGGATTCTCATCACAAATTGCTTAGTGTTGCCCCTTCCCTAAGACCAACACAATGATGACCTTACAACAGCTACAAAGCAATCTGCGCAAAACCATCCCTCGCGGACGACTGCGCCAGTCGCAACCCGGCTTCTGCCCGGCGCTTTCGCTATACCTCTACGACCCGGAGGCGCTGGAAGGGCCGCTGGATCATGATTGCGCACAGGCCATCGTGGCTGAACCGGCGTATTGGTCCTTTTGCTGGGCCAGCGGCCAGGTACTCGCGCAGTATATTCTTGATCACCCGGAATGGGTGCGTGATAAAACGGTACTCGATATCGGAACCGGTTCGGGTATTGTTGCCATCGCTGCCGCCAGAGCCGGTGCTCAACGGGTCATCGCCTGCGATATCGACCCACACGCACTGCATGCCGCACAGGCAAATGCCGAATTGAATGGCGTTGCTCTGGAATACCTGAGTGATTGGTCGGCCATCAACACCCCTATTGATCTGCTGACCGCTGCAGACGTTTTGTATGACCGGGATAATTTACCCTTGCTGGAGGCGTTTCCCGGGCTGGCCTCACACATCCTGCTTGCCGATTCACGCGTCAGGCAGCTTCCGGTGAGCTACCTGCAGGAGGTGTTCCATCGCACCGCAAGGACCTGGCCAGATCTCAACGAGTTTGAGGAGTTCAATCAGGTGCGGCTTTATGCATCCACAGCCAGACCCGCACCATAAGGTTGGCCAATAGCCAATACAGGAGAATGCCCACAATATCGGCAACCCAGTCGAGGAGGGAAAATTGGCGATGGGGTAAATAGGCCTGCACACACTCAATCGCCAAACCAAACAGACTCAAACCGGCAATAATGACTGCGGATCGGACCTGAGGGTGCGCCTGATAGGCAAGCAATGCCATGACAAAAAAACCTACGCCATGTTGCACCTTATCGTTCCACTGCGCCTGAATACCCTGCTGGGCCGGACCAAAGGCCAACACACAACCGGCGATCAAGGCGACATAGAAGCCCAGCCGAAACACCCAGACCCGATTAAAACGAAGCATGCACACAAAACTCCATAGGCTGCTGAAGCTGGGGGTGCTGGAATGCGAGTCGCTCCGCATGCAGCAGCAAGCGTTCACTGTCGTCACGGCGCGCCACATCGCCATAAAACTCATCCCCAAGTATGGGATGCCCCAACACTTGCATGTGCACGCGTAACTGGTGAGAACGGCCAGTTACGGGAAACAGATGCACGCGCGTCTTATCTTTTTCACGCTGCAGCACCCGGTAACGCGTTTGTGCCGACTTGCCTGCCGCATCCACTTTCTGGCGCGGCCGGTTTGGCCAGTCGGTCATCAAAGGTGCACACACTTCGCCTTCGCACTCTTTCAGCATGCCAGCGACCCACGCCACATAGCGCTTGTCTACTTCCCGATCGTGAAACAAGCGGCTTAACTCGCGATGTGTTTGGGCATCCAGCGCCAACACCATTACACCGGAGGTCGCACAATCGAGGCGATGCACAATGCGGGCTGTTGGAAACGATTGCTGTACGCGATGCAGTACACAATCGCGTTTATCCGGGCCGCGTCCGGGCACCGATAACAGACCAGGGGGTTTGTTGACAATCAGCAAATGCTTGTCTGAATATGGAATCTCTATATCGGCCATGGGGCTGTTTTATTCGAAACCGGGAACATTACGTTAATAAGAATCCCGCCATTATCACAAGGTCTTGCATGAAAGGAAATCCGTTTACCGGCTGTGGTCATTTCATTCGTGGTTTTCAGATTATCTGGCAACCAGGCTTACGATGGTTTTTATTGGTACCGCTGTGTCTGAATGTGTTGCTGTTTGGCTTTTTAATTGTGTGGGCCAAAAGTATGTTTTCCGGGTGGATGGCCGTCATGATGGCCTGGTTACCCGAATGGCTCGCCTTTCTCGAATGGTTCTTCTGGCTGGTTTATGCGGTCATTATTATCCTGATGATCTTCTACGGTTTTGTCGCCGCGGCCAACTTTCTCGGCGCGCCCTTTTACGGCTATCTGGCGGAGAAAACCGAGCAGAGACTAACAGGTGCGCAACTGGAAGAAGGCTTTTCCTGGGCTGCACTGCTGGCGCTCATCCCGCGCACCCTGAAGCGTGAATGCCAGAAACTGCTCTACTACCTGCCTCGCATCCTGTTGCTATTCATACTCGGCATGGTGCCCGGGCTCAATGCGCTCGTCGCCGTATTCTGGATTATTTTTTCAGCATGGATGATGGCGATTCAATATCTGGATTACCCGGCTGACAATCATCAGCTCGGATTTCGCGACATGCTCACCTATCTGCGGGCACATCGCCTTAGTGCTTTGGGCTTTGGCATGATGGTGTTTGCCGCGACCCTGTTACCCCTGATCAACCTGCTCGCCTTGCCGGCTGCAGTATGTGGAGCGACATCGTTCTGGGTGAATGAACGGCAGGAAAGTGGTCAGCAAATGAGCGCGACATAACGCCCCCCACTAGGCGTTCGCCGCATCCAGCAAACGATGCACCCGGTGGGCAGGAAAATGACAGGTAAATTCACTCCCGCGATCCAGCTCACTGCTGATATCCAGGGTGGCATCGTGATTGATGAGTACATGTTTCACGATCGCCAGCCCGAGACCGGAGCCCCCCGTCTGATTGTTGCGTGAGGGGTCCGCGCGATAGAAGCGTTCGGTCAGGCGGGGAATATGAATAGGATCAAAGCCACACCCGGTATCGCGCACCGACACATGCAAGCCGCGCTCATCGCTCCAACAATGCACGGTGATATGTCCGTGGTCGGGCGTGTATTTCACGGCATTGAACACCAGATTGGAAAACGCGCTGCGCAGCTGATTTTCCTCTCCCACCAGCTGGTCCTCGGTATCGCAACTCAAGGTAATTTTGTGTTCGCGTTCGCCACTTAACAGCTGCGCATCGTGGCATACGGTAGACAGCAATTTGGCTACCGTTACCTGTTTCTGACTGGCAGAGCGATCTTCGCTCTCGTACTTCTCGAGTAATAAGAGGTCACTCACCAGGACTTCCAGTCGCCGCGTTTGATCGGCCATCGATTTGAGAGGCCGGTGCCACTTGGATGGCAGGCCAGGCGCGTCCTGCAAGGTTTCGAGGTAACCATGAATCACGGTCAGGGGTGTACGCATCTCGTGCGAGACGTTGCTGACGAAATCGCGACGCATCTGTTCGAGATGATGCATGCGGGTAATATCCTGCGCCAGAATCAGGCGATCCTCCTCACCAAACAGGGTAATGTGCACACGCAAAATGACATTGCTGTTCACTGGCGAGGCAATTTCCAGGGCCTGATCATACTGCTTGCGCTCGAAGTATTTTTTAAATTTAGGTTCACGCACAAGGTTGGTAATCAGCTGGCCGAAATCCTTGTCGCGATGAAAGCCAAACAGCTCTGCGGCGGCCTGATTCCACCAATCCATTTGCCCCTCGGCGTTGGTCATGATCACGCCATCGCGCAGCGCATTGGTCGAGGAGCGCACCCGCTCGATCATGGACTTTAAGGTGTTCTGGGTCGCTTTGTTTTGTTGCTGAAGGTTGTACAGACCCTCAAACAAGTCTCCCCACAGGCCGTAGCTTTCAGGAATTTCCTCTTGGGAATCATTGCGGTAAAGCCAGCGATGAAGACGGATCGCCTGCCGAACTGTCCAGATCAGATAAAGACTGAGGGTAATGAGCAAGACCCACAGCAGTTCACCCAGCACAAGCCCCAGCAAGAAGATCAGGCCTGCTCCCCAAATCAGATACTGTATATGACCACTGGCCTTCTTATGCATTGCCTGCACAGCTCCTCGTCAACTTGGCTAATATGCGGTTAGCCTTCCAGACCACGATACGACTAGGGCACTACCTTCGGAGAAAACCGGTATCCGGTACCGCGCACTGTCTGCACCAGGTAATCATGTGCCGAACCCAGTGATTTGCGCAAGCGTCGAATATGCACATCGACCGTTCGCTCTTCCACATAGACATTACCGCCCCATACCAGATCCAACAGTTGCGATCGCGTGTAAACCCGATCCTGATGTGTCATGAAAAACTGCAGCAGCTTGTACTCGGTAGGTCCCATGGATAGGGTTTCACCATTGGAAGAAACGCGGTGGCACACCGGGTCCAAAACCAGCCCGTCAATCTCAATGGGCGACTCAATACCCTGTGGGGTCGCGCGACGCAATACGGCTTTTAGGCGTGCCACCAACTCTCTGGGTGAAAAAGGCTTGGTGATGTAATCATCGGCGCCAATCTCCAGGCCCTGAATTTTATTGTCCTCTTCACTCTTGGCGGTCAACATGATGATAGGGATTTCTGCAGTGCTCTCATCACGCTTGAGGCGGCGGGCCAGCTCAATACCACTGGTTTCGGGCAGCATCCAATCGAGCAAAATCATATCGGGGCGATGATCAACAATTGCGGTATAAGCGTCTCTCGCATTGGCCGCTTCCAGACAAGCGTAATCCGCCATTTCAAGAGCGACTGCAATCATTTCCCGGATGGGCGCCTCATCATCCACGATTAACACGGTCTTTTCCGACATTTTTCTTACCTGCATCTTGTTACGGGCGCAATCTTTCGATCGCTGACTAACGCCTACATAGGCGATGATCAGGCTATTAGACTGATGCCATGTTACAAGTATATGACAGGTCCAAGACGGAATCGGCTTGCCTAGATGTAATCCAGAGCAATCCCCGCAAAGACCATCATGCCCACCCAATTATTATTGAGAAAGGCTTTAAAGCATTCTTCCCGATAGCGCAGACGGATGAGATGCTGCTGATATACAAACAGGGTGGACGCCCCCACCAGCCCCAACAGGTAGAATTGCCCCATCTTCAATTGCCACCCCAGCATGGCGAGCGTCAGAATCACCATCACCTGCAAGAGCGCAACGATCGCGCGATCGGCATTACCAAAGAGAATGGCGGTCGATTTGATGCCAATCTTGATGTCGTCATCACGATCCACCATGGCATACATGGTGTCGTAGGCAACCGTCCACAACACCGTTGCCAGATAGATCAGCCAGATGTGCGCCGGCAGACTGTTGGTCTCTGCGGCATAGGCCATGGGTACGGCCCAAGCGAAGGCAGCGCCCAAAAACACCTGCGGCAAATAGGTGTAGCGCTTCATAAACGGGTAAATGCTCGCCAACACCAAACCACCCAGAGACAGCCAAATGGTCAAGGCATTCGTCTGCAATACAAGCACCAGGGCCAGCAGGCACAGCACAACAAAAAACACCAAGGCCTCTTTGGGGCTGATACGCCCGGTAGCCAAGGGGCGGTCTTTCGTGCGCGCCACATGACCATCCAGATCACGATCTGCGTAGTCGTTAATGACGCAACCCGCCGCGCGCATCACCACCGCTCCCAGAACGAAGATCACCAGGTTTTTCGCCGTCGGCACCCCCTCAGCGGCAAACCACAAGGCCCACAGGGTGGGCCAGAGCACCAGAAAGGTTCCGATCGGCCGATCAAAACGCGCGAGACGATAAAAATCCCGCCAGGACGACCTGTCAACAACTGACGTGCGTGATTCCGTATTCATATCAAGGTGCTACCTTCAGTGCATGCATGCCCGCTCTTGCACCCTGCGACTGCTCAAGCAGCGCGGGTAAAAACAACTCCGATACCAGAAGGGGCTTTTGGTGCAGTAAAAATACCGAACGTCGGCCGTAAATCCAATCCTCTTCATGCCAATTCATCGCTCCCAGCTCAATGGCGGAGCGTCGCATTTCTCGCGCACGAAACAGGAAAGCCCCCAAGGGACGGTTGCCCAGATAGCGTAATTGACGTTCCTCGCCCGTCAAGGTGGTGGCGGGTATCACGCTGCGAGCCTTGACGACCACCTCTCCCCTGCAGCGCAAAGCCACTTCCCGGATCAGGGCATACTGACCAAGGGGTAAGTCCAATACGCGTTGTTCATCCCGATTAGGACGCCCCCAGCCAAGAAACAGCACATCTACCGAGAAATCACCCTCTGCCAAGGTCTGGAGTCGGCGCGTGAGTGAACCGGGGTCGAGTATCCAGTCATGCCAGATGCGCGGCAACACAAAGTCCGGGACACGACGATAGGCTCGCCATGACCGCCCTTGAATGAGGCCCTGTGTTTGTTGGAGTGAGGATGGCGCAGCACGCGTCATGGAAGAAAGCCCGTTAGCAAAGTCGCAACCATCGCGCCGGGTATGCCGAAATGCTGCGGCGAACCGGCAGCACGAAGACGCACAGTGCGAATGCATGAAAAAGCGCGATTATAGCGAAGCCACGCGTTGGTCTCTATGACTTCCCGCGTTGCCGCCCACACAGAATTAGAGTTATAACTCTAATATTTGTACCCGGACGCGGAATTGGTTAAATTATCGGCCCTGAACACAGGCAGGTTGCGCACGCTTTACAGTGAAACCTGCTCATATTCCCAACATTATTCCAGGTAGATTTTATGAAGAAGTGGCAGTGCGTTGTATGTGGTCTTATTTACGATGAAGCGGAGGGATGGCCAGACGACGACATCGCTCCCGGGACCGCATGGGAAGATGTGCCTGAAGATTGGGTCTGCCCCGATTGCGGTGTGGGCAAAGAAGACTTTGAAATGGTGGAAATCTAGTGGCCAATAGCGCTCCCATTGTTATCGTCGGCAGCGGATTGGCAGGGTATTCTCTGGCCCGTGAATTCAGAAAGCTGAACAAGGAAAAACCCCTACTCATCATTTCCCGCGACGATGGGCACGCCTACTCCAAGCCCATGCTGTCGACCGGTTTCACAAAGAACAAGGATGCCGACGGATTATCCATGGGAGATCCGGGAAAAATGGCCGAGCAACTGGATGCCGAGATCCGTGTGTTCACCGAAGTCACCGACATCGATACATCATCCAAGCAGCTGTGCATCGGCACAGAGCGTATTGATTACGACAAACTTGTTCTGGCGACGGGCGCATGTGTCAATCGCCTGCAGTTTCCGGGCTCTGAATCTGAACGTATCGTATCGATTAACGACCTGATGGACTATCGCAAGTTTCGCCAGCTGGCCCAAGGCAAAAAGCGCGTGTTGCTCATGGGTGCAGGCCTCATCGGTTGCGAGTATGCCAACGATCTTCTGCACGGCGATTACGAAGTGGTACTGGTTGATCCGGCCTCACAGCCCCTCAATGGTTTGGTGCCAGAATTCGCCGGTGAGGCGTTGAAAAGCGGTCTTGAGAAGGCAGGTGCAGCGTTTCGCATGGGTCGTTTCGTGGCACAGGTCGAGCAAAACGATGACGCGCTGATCGCCACGCTCGACGACGGCGAGGCACTGCATGTCGATCTGATCGTATCGGCCATCGGTTTAAGGCCCGACCTGCATCTTGCCCAACAGGCCGGTCTCGCGGTTAACCGCGGCATTGTCGCGAATCGCTTACTCGAAACCAGTGCCAGGGACGTTTTTACCCTCGGTGACGCCGCCGAGGTGGAGGGGCACGTATTATTATACGTACTGCCCTTGATGGCGAGCGCGCGCGCCTTGGCACACACCCTCAATGATACCCCAACGCCCGTCAGTTATGGCGTGATGCCGGTGGTGACCAAAACACCCGCCTGCCCGGTGGTTGTCGCACCGCCTTCCACTGAGGAAGGCACGTGGCAGGTCGACCGGGATGGCATCAACATCTGCGCACGATTTGTCGGCCCCGACGAAAACTTATTGGGCTTCGTTTTGACCGGAGACCGCATCAGTGAGAAACAGACCCTGAGCAAACAGGTGCCCGCTTTACTGCCCTGATAGGCATAGGAACGCGTGCACACCTTACGTTTTTGTCAGGATGTGTACGCGCGACTTTTTTCTGAATTTTCTATTTGCAATAATGACTTAGCGAACCCTGAAACAGAGCAATTCCCTGTCATTTATGGCCACATCAATCAGCCCCGCCCGTGCTAAATCGCCCCTTGCAGGAAAAAAAGCGCGTAACAAGAATCCTTCTGCCACATCCCCCAAGCCCCCTCCGGAAACACCCTCTCAAGGTTGGGAAATGAGCGCCACCGAAGCCTTGCGAGTGAATTACCTCAACAAAGAGATTTAGATTTTCGGCGCTGCACATCCTGCGTGAACTCGGGCATACTGTTGCCCCTTTTCTGAAATCGCTCCTGGGAGGCCTACATGTCTGAAGTGCTCGCGCAATTGATTGACGTACTTAAACTGAAGCAGATCGACTCACATCTTTTCGAAGGTGTGAGTGAAGACCTCGGTTTTAAAAACGTCTTCGGCGGGCAGGTATGTGGCCAGGCGATGATGGCGGCCTATCACTCCATCGACAACCGCATTGCACACTCCATGCATGGCTACTTTCTGCGCCCCGGCGACCATGCCCAACCCATTCAATATGAAGTTCAGCCCATGCGTGACGGTGGCAACTTCTCAGCCCGCAGAGTGATCGCCCGCCAGCACGGTAAGGAAATATTCACTCTGAGTGCATCATTTCAAAATCCAGAACAGGGCCTGGAGCACCAGTTTGATATGCCGGAGTCGACCGATCCGGAAGTGCTGCTGTCTGAACTCGAAATGCGCCGCCGTTTCAAGCACCTGATTCCGGAGAAACTTCGCGAGCAGTTCACTCGCGATCGCCCCATAGAAATACGCCCCGTGAATCCTGTGAACTATTCCAATCCCGATGTGCGAGCGCCCTATAAACAAAACTGGTTTCGTGCGGTCGCAACGGTTCCTGATGAGCTCTCGCTGCATCAGTGCATTCTCGCGTATGCTTCGGATTTTGGCTTGCTCGGCACCAGCATGCTGCCGCATGGCGTGAGCTTTGCGCAGAAGGAGATGCAGGTTGCCAGTATCGACCATGCGATGTGGTTTCATCGTCCATTTCGTGTCGACGAGTGGCTGTTGTACGATATGGATAGTCCAAGCGCGTCTCAGGGGCGCGGGTTCAATCGTGGCAACATCTACAATCAGCGTGGCGAATTAGTGGCCTCTGTCTGCCAGGAAGCCCTGATCAGGAAGCGAAACGCGATTTAAGGGCTTCATCGCTCAGCCACGCCAGCAAACGCTCGAAGGGTAAAGGCGGCGTGAGCAGGTAGCCCTGCACCAGATCGCAGTTCAGATCCTGCAGGGCGAATAGCATCTTTTCATTTTCCACACCCTCTGCCACCACCAGGAAGTTGAGTTCATGGCACATGGCTATGGTCTTTTCCAATACTGCCCAGCCTTGCTGATGCGCATTCATCGCCGCCACCAGCGACTTGTCTATTTTGATTTCATTCGCCGGCATATCTTGCAGATAGGCAAGCGACGAATACCCCGTACCAAAATCGTCAATGGCAATGCCAATACCCAGTGAGCGAATGCGAGCCAGGGTCGCCATCGCCTCCAAGGGATCACGCATCATCGACGTTTCGGTCAGCTCCAGATATACCCTGTCGGGTTGCAGGGAAAAGTCATTCAATGCATTGCGTAAAAAGTCATACAAATCCGGTTCACGCAAATTCACTGCCGATACATTGATCGACATGACCAGATCAAGATCCGCGCGCGCGAACTTGGTTTGCGCAGCAAATGCCTCGCGCACCACCCAACGCGTCAGCGCACGAATCACACCGGTTTGCTCAGCAATACCAATAAAATCGTCGGGGCGCACCAGGCCGTAACGAGGATGATGCCAACGGACCAACGCCTCCACACCGGTAATTTTTTGCTCCGCAAGGTTCAATTTTGGCTGAAAGTACAGTTCCAGATCTCCCTGATTAATCGCATCTTTCAACTCACTCACCATCATCAATCGTCGCGCATTATATTGATCCTGTTCAGGGCGATAATGGGAAAGATAGCGCTCACGCGCCTCGGACGTATCGGCTGCGACACGCGCATGGCGTAACAGGGTTGACGCATTCAGGCCGTGCTCGGGGCAGGACGCTACGCCAATCACGGGCTGCAATTCGATGCGCATTTCCTTGAAATCGATGGGAATCGCCAGCGCACGAATAATTTCGTTGATTCTGTCGGTGCCTTGCTCGGCAACATCTGCATTCAGCAGGAAGCCGAAACAACCGCTTTCCAGAGTACATACATGGGATACAAAAGACGGCCCCTGAATGGCAATGATGCCCGGCACATCAGCAATAAGACGATTAAAGTGTTGCGCCACCTCGCACATCAGCAGATCGGTATTCTGCAAGCCGAGCGTTTTACTGATTTCCGCAAAGCGCACGATCTCGATGGCACACACCGCCAGCCTCGCTTTGCCGCGACTTTCAAGCGCATCGTGTATACGCTGTTCAAAGCAGGTTCTGTTCGGCATCATCGTGATGGGGTCGGTCATGGACGCCTGCAACAGTTTGAGTTCCACTTCGCGACGCTGTGAATGCGCTTCTAACTTGGCTTCCTGGGCGGCGATTTTCTCTTTGTGCTCGCGGTAGAAACGGTACGCCAGCGCGGCATTAAGTATGAACACCTCAAGCGCCGATCCAATCTGCATGCCGTATTCGGTAACAAAACTCACCGGCAAGAAGCCATGCTTACTCATGGCCGTGACGGTGGTGCCAAACATAAAGGTGCCCCAGGCAATGGTATACACCCAGGCCATGGGATTACCCAAGATGGCCAATATCGGCCCCATCACCAGAAGGGCAAAGGTGCCCGGTATGGCGCACAGGACCGATACTTCCAGCGAAGTCTGATTATCGAGCACGAAGACGCCGGCAAGGCAGGCAATGGCAACCCCAACGATGACATCCACCACCCGGTTCAGCTTGATGCTGTACTGCCTGATATTGAGAAATTCACGCGTAAACAAAGCAGCGAAAAGCAGACAGCTGCCGGGCAGAATCAAGAGCAGAAAATGGTGAAAGGCCGGCACATCGGGCAAGACGTGCGGAAACAGCTTGGCGCGCATAATGGCGAAGAACAGCATGAACAGCAATGTGGATGCCGAATAGTAAAAATATAGCCGTTCGCGCAGCGATACAAAAATGAGCAGGTTAAAGAAGACAATAACAATGACCACGCCAAAGTAAACGGCATGCAACTGATCTTCCTTGGACAATTTCATGAATAAAGGAATGTCCTGCCAGAGATTCAATGGCACCAATTGCGAACCACGCGTCATTACCCGCAGATAAAATTCCTGACGCTCTCCTGCCTGAAGTTGGATGGGAAACAGAAAATGGGGATGGGCAACCGGGCGCTGCGAAAAAGGCTTGCGATCGCCAGTCTGAAGCAGGTCAACCCCGCCCTCACTGTTTATGCGATACCAATCAATTTCGTCCAGCAGGGGGTAACTGATTTCCACTACGTGGCTGACGGTATGCTCGGCGGGATTGGAGATCGCAAAGCGATACCAGTAGGGATATGGCCGGTACCCAAAATTGGCGTAATCCTCAACGACCGGCTGCCAGAATTCCTCAGTCTGTGCGGAACGCACCTCATCCAAGCTGAACTCAGCACGCTCATCAACGAGATACTCCACTTTCACAACCACTGAGTCTTTGTCTGCAGGAAGAAAGGTTTCCATGCGCGGCTCTGCCACCACACAACTGACAAAGGCACATAGAAAAAAAGCTCGCAACAGGGTGGTCTGCACGGTAAGCCGGCTCTCCTCAAACAACGAGCGGGCGACGCTACCCGCGTTAATTTCTTAAGTAGCTACAAGCTTAGCAGCTTCTGCCCTTCTTGCTGATTGCCCCAGGGACGAACCGATATTTTGAACTACACTTAGGGGTCTTTAGTCATTCATTGCCGCGTAAGCATTATGAAAGTACTCGTCGTTGAAGACAGCCGGTCCATCAGTCATCTGATCGAAGCGTTCGTCGTGGATCTGGGGCATACGGTTCAGGTGGCAGAAACAGGCGAACTAGCGCTGCAACTGTTCGACCCTGACACGACCGATCTCATCCTCATGGACATCGCACTGCCCGGCATCGACGGGTATGCCGTCACGCGGGAGATTCGTTCCCGACTCGGGCAGAAGTGGATACCGATTATTTTCCTCAGCGCCCAATTAGGCGATGAACACTTTGTAGAAGGTATCAAGGCCGGCGGGGATGCCTATCTCTACAAACCGGTGAACGGGCCCGTGCTCCAGAGCATGGTCTCAGCTATGGGCCGCATTGCACTGATGCAACAGGAATTGCAGGATGCCAACGCCAGACTGCAAGAAATGGCTTTTCTCGATCCACTCACCGGCCTTTATAATCGGCGCGGCATGCTGAGCCATCTGGAAAAAGAGTGGGGGCGCTCACTGCGCAAGCAGGTGCCGCTGAGTCTGGTTGTGCTGGATGTCGATTACTTCAAGGCCTACAACGATCACTACGGTCACCTCGAAGGTGATCGCTGTCTCGAGCGCATCGGTGAAACTCTGTCCAACAGTCTGCACCGCTCCGATGATATCGCATGTCGTTATGGCGGCGAGGAGTTTTTACTGTTGCTACCCGATACCACACGTGAAGGCGCCATTGCCATCGTCGAACGTATTCAGGGCGCATTTGAAAGTGCGGCATTGAAACATGAAAGAAATCCTGCCAACCCCTTCATTACCCTGAGCATGGGGATCGCAGAGCGCGCACAGGAAGCCACCCCGGAAGCCTTGATTCGGCGAGCCGATCAATATTTGTACAAAGCAAAAAGTCGGGGCCGCAATACATGGTATGCAGGTGACTAGACAGCAGCCAGCGGCCTTGCTTTAATCCGCGTATGACGCAGTAAATTATAGAGGTAGACCATGCACAGCGCCGAAGAAAGCCGTCAGGCCCGCATTATCAGTGAACTCCGCACCTTCATCCGTAAGGTGCTCAGTGATCCCACCGTTGCCAGTAAATGTATGGAAATCGCGCGCCGGCATCAGGGGGAGCCCGATGCCGACCGGAAAATAGCGGAAGAAATCAGCGCCGCGACGATCGTGCGCATTCCTGAAGATCACAGCGATGCAGATCGCATCTTTCTCGAGATCATTAACGAAGTGTTGGATGACGAAGCGGCACTTTACTAGCAACTGATTACTCGCCACTTGCCAGCCGGCTAACCAGCCGGCCGGGCTGCATAGCACATCAGGCGCGCTGTTTAATACGGCAAACGCTCGCCAGAGATTTGATCGCCTGAGCAATCGCCGAATCTGTTTCAGCGATTTCCCGCTGCTCGGCAATCATCTCGCTCAGAATGTCCAGTGTGGTCAAGGGGTTTGCCAGCACCACACGGAATACCACACAGGGTCTGCCACCATACTGCTTGGGCTCTAAGCGGGTTCGCGACACGAAGCTTAAACCTTTTTCCCGTTGCACTTTCTGAATATGCTTGGTGATGCGGTCCAGCACACCATTGATTTTATCCTGTCGAATCGCATCCGCATTTTGCAGGGCTTCAAAGGCAAACCTGGGACAGTAGCGATAAGTGATAATATTCAGTTCCGGCCGTGTGATGATTTCGAAGTCATCCTGCTGTTCAATGAGATCGGCAAAATCCTTGGCCTTGTTGATACCCTGATCAATCAGGATTTCATAGCCTTCGCGCGCGATGATTTTTAGCCCGGAATGCACCAGCATGGCCATGCCCGGGCGCGAGCCTTCCAGCGTATTGCTCCCTAAATCCTTGGAACCGCGACGCACCACATATTGGGCATGATGCTCTATTGCTTTCAATTTATGCGGGTCCTTGAAGACCACCAAGCCGCAACCCATAGGGACATATAACTGCTTGTGGGCATCGAGAGTAACCGAGTCGGCTTTCTCAATGCCTCTCAATAAAGACTTATAACGATGGGAGAACAGCGTGGGGCCACCCCATGCCGCATCGATGTGGTAATGCGCCTTGAATTCCCGTGCAATTTCGGCAATCTCATCCAGTGGATCGACATTTCCGGTTTCGGTGGTACCCGCAATGCCCACGATCGCCAGAATACATATTTTCTGTTCCTGCAAACGCACGCAGTGAGCGCGCAAGGCTTCCAGATCAATCTTGTTGTCGGCATCGGTTTCTACGGCAATGAGGTTCTCACGGCCAATACCCAATACATCCGCCGCCTTACTGAGCGAGTAGTGCCCGCGTTTGGAAACCAGAACAGCGGCCCCCTCGTAGCCATAGTACTTCAGTCCACGAAACAAGCCTTGTTGCGCCACCCCTTTAAAATTACCTTCTGCCGGTAAAGCGAGGTTACGCGCCGCCCACAGTGCGGTGATATTCGCGATGGTCCCACCCGAACACATCGCACCCAAGGCATGTTCTGCATCGTGCATCCACTTGCTGTAGAACTCATTGTCTTCGTTGTAAACCAGACGGTGCAGCATGCCCAACACCTGTCGCTCCAGGGGGGTGAACGCTTTCGAGGTTTCGGTTTTTACCAGATTCTGATTGAGAGCAATCATGATCTTCGATAAAGGCAGCATGAAGTAGGGCAATGCCGACGTCATATGGCCCACGAAGCTCGGCGATGCCGTATGTACCGACTGCGCAACGAGTTTGTCGAGCAGAAACTGCGTATGCTCAGAAACGAAAATGGGTTTTTCCGGAATACGGGGGTCGGAGAAATCCTTTTCCATGTCTTCCAGATCGTGCTCCACCGCAACGATATGTTCCTGCAGGAAACCAGCAAGATTATTGGAGACATCCTGATCAATACGGCCCAGCGTGGAATCAGGAGCTTCGGGTACGGTGAAAACCCGATACATGCTCTCGATACTCGCCTGCGCGTACTTTTTCCTTTGCAACTTTTCAGACATACGTGACAACTGCGCTAAACTGATCCGGTATATCCCCGAGAGAGTGCATGCCGCGCATGTTTCTCAGAGGTAAAAGGGCCGTTAGTATAGTCTGTCGATTAAAGGATAACCAGATCGTCATGTCGCATACGCACAACCGTCACAGCGTCGTGCAATCTCACACGCACACATCATGGATCGATACCTGCCTGCGCGCTCATGTGCTGGCCATCTCGACGCTCCTGATAGCGTGCATACAAGGCTGCGCACATTCGAGTTTGTTTACGCCCTACCCAGCTCAGGCGGAAACCTATCGCCAGGCTTTGGCCCACGGCACCTTCGATGCCAAGCACCCGGGTAGCGGGCGTGATGCCTTGTTGCACCTGCTGGAACAGGGGCGAGTCGCCCAGGTTGCAGGCGCATTCGAAACCAGCCTATCCCGCTTTGAACAAGCAATCGCCGAACTTGAAAAACGCGATAATCAGGCCCGTATTCGTGTAAGCGAAGGGCTTAACCAGGGCGCGGCCCTGCTGACCAACGATAACATCATCCCCTACGAACCCGCCGGTTACGAGCGGATTTACGTGCACCACTGGCAAGCTATCAATTACCTGGCGCTGGCCAAACCCGAACAGGCTGCGGTAGAGCTGCGCCGCGCACGGCTGGAACAACAAGTACTGGTGGAACAGTATGAGGCCGAATTGGCAGATGCCCAGGCACAGGCCCGCAAGGAAGGTCTTGAGATTCCATCAGCCCTCAAGGATATCAGCGGCCTCGAAGCCAGCGTTGCCGACCTGAAAAGCGGTATTCAGAGCGCCTACACCTTCAGCTTTTCGAGTGCAGTGTGGGAAGCGATGGGCGATAACAACAGCGCTCTGGTGGATGCCAAACTGGCACTTGAAATCAATCCAGACAATCCGCAACTGCTACGTCAGGTTCAGCGCCTTCAAGCAACGCAGCCCGCCAACGATGCCGCATCCGTCTGGCTCTTTGTCGAACAGGGATTCATTGCATCCAAAGTTGCCAAACAGATCAGTTTTCCCAACTTTCATGGCGAGTTGATCGCGCTGTCGTTGCCGGGCTATCGCTCGGAGGCTTTGCGTCTCCCCGCCATCAATGGGGGGCTTGGATTCGCATCCGGCCAAGCCTTTGCCCCGCTCTCTCCCATCAGTAATGTATCGCGCATGGCTGCCGCACACCTCGATACGCGCCTGCCCAGTATTTATGTCCGACAGGCACTTCGCGCGTTGGCGAAACAGCAGATGCAAAAACAGGTGGGGCAGAATATGGGGGATGTCGCTAAGCTGCTGACCATGGTGTATACCGTCGCTACCGAGCGTGCGGATCTGCGCAGCTGGCTAACCTTACCCGCTGCGGTCTATGCCTCGCATGCCAGCGTGAACGCCGGCGAGCACACTCTCACACTGCAGGTGGCCGGGCAGCAACGGGAACTGCCGGTCTCACTTCAGCCCGGCCAAACTTTAATTCTGCGCGCTATTCATACCGAGCAAGGCCTTCAGCTGCAACGCTTTTTACTGTGAAGCCTGCTGCTCGGAGGAGACCGAGACACTCGGCAGGACTTTGCGTGTTTCGGGTCGATCAGGAAACAGAATCAGGTCTCCACGCTCCATCATTTCCGTCAACCGTAGTTGACGCACCTGTTTGACTTGCTGCGCCCCCAGATAGCGCGCAATCTCCTCTTTAACTTCGAAAAAGGGCTTATCAATCAACGCCGACTGTTGGCGATAGAACGCGCCAATAGCCTGCTCATCGGGCACACGCCAATCCAGATACGCGCGTGCGGCCTCTTCATCGGACAATTCATGAGTCTGCGCATACTCGGCAAGCGCCCACTGTAATGCTGCCGTTTGCAGCAGCAACTGCTGTTCGCGGGCAGTACGTGCACTGAGAGCACGATAGGCGGTAGCGATATCTTCGGGGAGGTCGTCGAGCGTCTTGTCCATGCCACGGTAAGTAATCAGTACTTCTTCCCTATCCGGCGCCTCCTGCAAGGCACGGCTTTGCGTAAGCAGGTTGGATAGAATCATGCCAAAGGCAAATGCGACAAACATCAGTATGAGTTGACTGCGCGTATTGTGGGGCTGTTTCAAACGATATTCACTCCATGCATCGACTCGCAGGAGTCTAGCAAATGTCGGCAAAAAATGATTTAGAATACCCCTCGCCTCACTGCACACGAGGTTCATCCGCACCAGCGGTTATTCGCACACAGAAAGTTTGTTCATGGCCCACAATACGCCCAACCCCCTGGCTACTTACGCTGAGCAACTGCTCAGGAGCCGGCACCGCGGTCTGGTCTTACTCGAAGGCTCACCACAATCAGCGCGGGCATGGTTAGCGCGCCAGGACGCCTCTGATTTTGCGCTGGTCAGTGAAAATCCACCAGACGTATCGGGCACTGTGATTGCCCCGAAGCACTTCCAACGTTATTTAGGGCAAGAGTTTGGGAGTCTCATTTGGGATACGTTTTCGGGTATTCATCCCAATGCATTTGCAGCCCTGAGCGGCACTATCAAGGCAGGAGGCCAACTCATTGTTTTGTTGCCGGGCAGCGTTGCACGGCAATCAATGCACAATCAGGACAATCTGCGCATCTGTCGGCAAGATGAACCACTGCACCACACCCATCGCCATTTTCTGACGCGACTGTTCCGTTACCTCGAGGCGTTTGAGGGGGGGCTGCGCTTGCCGATTTCGCACGCGCCCAACTTGCCACCGCATTTGGCAACAGCTGCGGGCCGGGCCGATTTTCTTCCAACCCCCAACCAACAAGGTGTTGCGGATGCAATTTTGACGCACCACACTGCAGACACGGTCTCACACCCCTGTGTCGTTACCGCCGACCGGGGCAGGGGCAAGTCGGCAACACTCGGTTTGATTGCCGCGCGCTGGATCAGCGAAGCCGGAGGAGTGGTGCGTGTCACAGCGCCACACCAACAATCCGTCACGGCGCTTTTTGACACCTACCAACAATGCGGCGGTGATCTGGCTTACCTGGTCTTTCACCCACCGGACCAGCTGCTGCGCGAACAACCGGAGTGCAGCCTGCTGCTGATTGATGAGGCCGCTGCTATCGCCGCACCACTGCTCGATGCTCTGGTGGCGCACTATGATCACTGTGTACTGGCCTCAACCGTGCATGGGTATGAGGGCAGCGGCCGCGGATTCGAACTACGGTTTGGCAAGAGCTTGGCGACACGTTACCCACAGCGCTTGCATCTCCGTCTGCACACGCCAATCCGATGGGGCCCTCAGGACCCTCTCGAAGAGATGATCAACGCCCTGTTCTGTCTTAAGCCCTCCGAACAAGCGCCCCTGAAAGACTCTACACAGGCCGAGATAAAGCGGCATACCGCCCATGACCTAGCCCACAACGACGCCTTGTTAAGCCAGATAATGGCCATATTAGTAAGTGCCCACTACCAGACCAGACCCGATGACCTGAGGTTTATTCTGGATCACCCCGATGCCTTCATCATGACAGCCGAAAACGCAGGCCAGGTGATCGCAGCGGCGCTGCTGGTGCGTGAGGGCGATATGCACGACGCGGCTCTCTCCGACGCGATCATCGCCGGAACGCGCCGCCCGCGCGGGCAACTCGTGCCACAAATGCTGGCCCACGCGGCCAGCAACAGACATTGGTTGCAATGGCAGAGCTGGCGCGTGATGCGCATTGCCGTGCAGACAGGCCTGCAAGGCCGGGGGATCGGGTCACGCTTACTGCATGCGATCATCGCCGCAGCCAAGGAAGAAAAGGTTGCCTATTTATCCAGCAGCTTTGGGCTACAGGATAAACTGCTGCGCTTTTGGACGCGCCAGCAGTTCAAACCGGTGCATCTCGGTTATCACCTAGACGCCGCCAGTAATGCGTACGCACTGATCGTGCTTGTACCTTTGTGTAAGCCAGCCCAAGAAGCGAGTCTGCAACGGCAGGCAGAACTAGCGGCACAGCTACAGTGCGCCCCACAATTACATCCATTTCTCAACACCGCGACCACAACAGCCTTGCAGCAATCGCTGCCTGCGGCCGGCGAGGCCGTTGATGCGCAGCACTGGCATCAGATATATCTGGCCGCACACCACAAGCGCAGCGTGTCCGACACCACAGCCCTGGTGTTCCGGGCCCTGCAACGCCCGCCCGGAAAACAGGCGCTCCAGCAATTAGCGACGCAGCACAAAGACCTGTTGCAGGCGACATTTGTCGACGGGAAGCCTGCACCGCAGCTCATCACGCAGTTTGTCTTGCCAGGCAAAAAGGGGCTTGAACAGGCACAACGCGACAGTCTTGCAGCGTGGCTGCGCTGTCTCAAAGATGCCAACTTACTCCCCACTTGATGGCTGGTACGAAAGCGGCCTTCACCCGGGCTGAAAAATTCGTTTCCTCAATAACCTTGCTCTCAAGGTAGTTGGCAACGATCAGCAAATCAGTGGCCAGGTTTTCGCGCAGCCAGTATTTGCTTCCTAGCGTGAGCGCGTGTCTTTTGCCCTGAGGATCACGGAGATTTGCACTATCCACTCCTGGTGGTAAATCCTGCGTGCCGAGCTTGATCCCCGAACCGTAACTCAGCCCCCATCGCAGCCGCGCACTGGCCCGATGAATCAGGCCCAACTCAAAATCCAGGGTATCGTTCTGATACAGGCTCAAACGCGGATTCGCAACACCATCCTGCACCTGAATTTCATCAACGGTACTCCAGGCGCTCCATTTCATCTCGGCATACACCAGCCAGTTCGCCGCGACACCACTTTGCAGCCCCAGGTGCCAGGCTTCCGGTGAACGCGTTGTTGCCTGCGCATCGGCGACGACGCGCGCCGGCGCCCCCATGACCGGGGTAAGGGAACGCCCTCGCAGGGAGTAATCAATCGCGCTGTGATAAATCACACTGGCGCGCAATGCAATGGCTGGGATTTCAAAGGCCAGGCCCGCAATAAAGCCCCATTCACTGCCACCATTGAGACGGACTTCGAGATCATCTGAGCGACCTGCCGGTTGCTCGCTCAGATCGGCACTGAAATAGCCGCCTACCTGTTGATGTTTGGGTCCACCAAACAGCCGCACGCGATAGTCTGCCCAATGCACATCGCGCCGACAGGCGATAGTGAGAGATTCGCTGTCATAGCGCGACTCAATGGGGGCAACGGCAGTCTGTCCTGAGGTTGTGCGGTAGGTGAGCGCATCGTCGGGGTATCGCACCAGCGCCCGAAAAGGCTGCTCCGCGCGCAGCGCGCAACTCACGCTATCCGAAAGGTTCCAGCGCAGGCTCCACTCCGTGTGATGGTAGTCGGGCACGAGATCGTCCAAACGGGTGGCGGTGTTGGGATCTGCACTTTGCGTGGCTGTGATGTCAAGGCGGATATCCGGAGCGACCGAGGTAAATGCCCAACGCAGTTCCCGCGGCTGGTTCTCGCCATCGAAAATGATACCGAAAGGGCGACCGGTATTGTCGAACCCTCCCGCCATCGCACCGGCAGCCGGCAATAGCAACATCCAGCTCCAGCGGAGGGAGCTGCGAAAAACACAGTACAGCGCAATGTAGACGTTCATGAAGCCTGTTATTGTTGTTGTAGTGGGCCCGCACCTGAGAGGTGCGGGCAGGAAGAGTCTACTGAGGTTTGTCGAGCGGCATCAAGTATTAAAACCACAACCGACTGTTTCGGAATCCGTAAGGGGGGTCAGATACTGAACGATGAACCACAGCCGCAGGTCGTGCTGGCATTGGGATTATTGATCACGAACTGGGCACCTTTAAGCCCCTCGGTATAGTCTACGGTCGCCCCTACCAGATACTGATAACTCATGGGGTCAACGAGCAGCTCAACGCCTTTGTTGGCAATCACCGTGTCGTCTTCAGCCTGACTCTCATCAAAGGTGAAGCCGTACTGAAATCCGGAACAGCCTCCGCCCGTGACGTAGACACGCAGTTTGAGATCAGGGTTGCCTTCTTCCTCAACCAGACTTTTTACCTTATCTGCCGCGGCATCGGTGAAAATCAGCGCTGTGGGTATGTGGGTTTCTACTACAGTCATTTCTACTCCAAGGCCCCTCTTCACCGAGGCGCCTGCGTCGGGCCCGCGCCCGGTTTATGTTTTGGGGGCCGTTTTGGTCTGGCCCGCGACCGCGGTCAGTCGTACCGGATCGTCTTTATCTTCGTTGGATTCGTGCTGGTCTATTGCTACCGGCTCCTTATGATGAACCAGATTACCATTTACTTCTGCCCCCATCGCCATTTCGATGAGATGGTAATAGACATTACCTTTAATAGAGGCGTTTTCAGCCAGTTCAATATG
>JBFHUL010000031.1:0-34314 GCA_041590075.1 Oleiphilaceae bacterium | reverse complement strand
ACGCCCCAACTCACTGAGGGGGCATTGGAGAAGGTCGCAGATTTGGACTTTCCTCCGGGCAATATTGCGGTGAGCAAGGATCACCGGGTGTTTTTCAGTTTCCATCCGGAAGGATTCCCACCCTACAACGTGGCCGAACTCATCGACGGTACCCCCCACCCCCTGCTGCTGGCTGATGGTTCGTCGCCGCCCACGCACACTGTGCTGAGCCTACGCATAGACCAACAAAACCGACTCTGGCTACTCGACTATGGCCGCCACGGCAGCGAAACACCGCAACTGATGGCTATCGACCTGAACACCATGAACGTGGTCCATCACCATACATTCAGCAGCGATATTGCGCCGCTTGGTTCACACCTGAATGATTTTCAGGTAGACAACAGCGGACGCTACATTTTCATTGCCGATGCCAGTATTCTCGGGCTTAACCCGGCGCTGATTGTGTATGACATCGAGGCTCAACAGGCTCGGCGAGTTCTCGAGGGGCATGACAGCGTCGAAGCCGATGACTTTGTGCCGGTCGTGGAAGGGCAAAAAATGCTGATGTTCGGCGTGTTTGCGATCCGCCCGGGTGTCGATTCCATAGCGCTGGATCGCCAGAATGACTGGCTGTATTTTGCGCCTGTCACCGATCTGCACATGCATCGCATCCGCGTGGCAGATTTGCTGAATGAAGGTCTCACACCGGCACTGCTCGCCGAACGGGTGGAACGCTTTGCAGAGAAAACCATGAGTGATGGCATGACTACCGATAACGCCGGCAACCTGTACATCAGCGATCTGGAACATTCCGCCATTACGCGCCTCTCCCCCAGCGGCGAGCTCAGCACCCTGTTAAGCAGTGAACGCCTGCGCTGGCCAGACGGCTTCAGCTTTGGCCCAGATGGCTGGCTGTACGTCACGGCCAGCGCCTTGCAGGACGTCATTGCCAAACCCGATGCCTATATCAAGGAAAAAGGTCCCTATCAGATTTTCCGCCTGCAAACCGGGGAAACCGCTGTTGCGGGGCATTGAATGGCCGCTGGAAGCTGAACGGGAGACGCTTTTACTCCAGCGCAACTTACCACTGCTGGAGCACACAAGCGTTCTCGGCGCCAACCATGCCGAAACGACGCTTCTCCCGGCTTCGCCAAGCGTCGTCCATCTCCCATCAAGCATTTAACCAGAATATCAATCTTCCAACAGAAAGTGGGCGCGCGCCAGGGCAATGGGATTGTCCCGGTCGTCTTGCCAGGCGTGCACCTCTACATTGGCAACCCGACTGCCCTGCCGGGTGACTTCGCAGTAAGCGTAAGTGTCTTTGTTCAAGCCTGCCCGCAGGTAATCGAGCGAGAAATCAATAATCTTGGGGAACTTGGGGGTAGAGCTGGATACCAGCAGATGCAGTGCGCCGGAAAGCTCCATAAATCCGCCAATTACCCCTCCGTGAATGGCCGGAATAATCGGGTTGCCAATATTACTGTCGCGCTGCTTGAGCAGAAAGGTCTGTGTGTCATCGCTGGCGAAGGCGATGCCGATCAACTGCGCGTAGGGAATAGCGGCAATCAACTGTTCGTAGCGTCGGCTTTCTTTTACCTGCTGTACCACCGCGCCCAGATTCTCGGCCCGCTGCACCCTTCGCACGAAGGGCTCACTTGGCGGTACAACGCCTTGCGTCATGTAATCCAGTGAGGGAATGCCTTTGTCGCCCATACGCATAAAGGTCGCCACGCAATGCGCAACGGTGCGATCCACCTGATAGGCTTCGCAGCGCATGAATAAAATATTGGAGGTCACGCGATAGCAACTGGCGCGCGCATACACCGGCGCGCCCGGTTTCGCCGAACGCATATAATCCACACGTAAATCGAGCGTCGGACACAACTCAAAATCCTGCATGGCACAGAGCACACCGGCTCCGGCGGTGGTATCCATCAGCGTTGTAATCGCCCCGCCATGAATAACCCCCGTCTCGGGATTGCCCACGATGCGCTCGCTGTAGGGCAGCTGTAAAATCAATTCGTTTTCACGCGCTGAAACAACCGTTATCCCCAACTCCTGGCACTGAGCCAGCGCGCCAACAAAACGATCTACCTGAGCGAACAATGCCGTCTCATCTCTCATTCTTCTTCCCCGTCTACATCAAGAGGTGTGACTCACATCACATTATGGCCGAGCATTATAGAAGCTGCCCAATGATGATGGCTACCGCCCCGGCAAAGCAAAGCAACACAGCATTGCCGAAGCTGGCCTTGTCGGCGACAATCGCGCTCTATCATACTCTGCGATCTCGATAGGGAGTCATCATGACGCGCACACTCTTCCTGCTCCACCCTCTGCACTGGGCATTTGCACTGGCGCTTAGCCTCGTGCTCACAGGGTGCGCCACCAATCCGGTTACCGGTGAGCGCCAGTTAATGCTGAGTTCGGTCACGGAAGACATCGCCATTGGTCAACAACAGTACCTGCCGGCGCAACAATCGCAAGGCGGCATCTATTATCTCGACCCGGCACTGAATGCCTATGTGAGCAAAGTGGGGCAACGACTGGCAGCAGTCTCCGATCAGCCTGATCTGCCCTACGAATTCGTTATTTTGAACAATTCAGTCCCCAATGCCTGGGCACTTCCTGGCGGCAAGATCGCGATCAACCGAGGGCTACTTCTGGCACTCGAGAGCGAAGCGCAACTCGCCGCCGTGCTGGGCCATGAAATTGTACATGCCGCCGCCCGCCACGGCGCCCAACGCATGCGCGATAATATGCTGGTTCAGATCGGGCTGGCAGGCATTGGCATGGGGCTGGCCGACAACGACTACCGCGAACTGATTGTAGGCGGTGCTGCACTGGGCGCCCAGTTGATTTCCGCCAAGTATGGACGCGACCACGAGTTCGAATCAGACCGCTATGGCATGGCGTATATGGCCAAGGCCGGTTACCACCCCCAGGGTGCGGTTGCCTTGCAAGCGCTATTTGTGCAACTGGCACAGGGTAGAAAAAGCTCTTGGCTGGAGGGACTGTTTGCCTCGCACCCGCCATCTCAGGCGCGCGTGGAACGTAATCGGGCACTCGCTGAAGAACTAGGCAATACAGGCACTCTGGGCCGCACCGCCTACCAACAAGCCATCGCATATCTACAGTCGAAAAAACCTGCCTATGACCTCGCGGACCAGGCTGCGCAAGCACTGCAACAAGGCGACTACAGCACAGCCGACCAACTTCTCGATCAGGCTATCGCCATAGAAGAACGTGAGGCCCTGTTTCACTCGCTCAAAGGCAAGGCACTCGAAAAACAGGGGAAGTCACAACAAGCCTTGGCCGCGCACAATCGTGCAACAGCCCTCTACCCTAAGCAGTTTGCCTACTTTTTGCACCGTGCTGAGACCCTGCAATCGCTGGGCAAAATGACGCAGGCCCAGCAAGACCTGACACGCAGCATGGCGCTGTTACCCACCAGTCTCGCCGCCCTGCAACTTGGCCAAATCGCCGAGCAACGCGGCGATGCACAGCAGGCCATGCAATACTATCAACAAGCAGCGCAAGCGCCTGGCGAAACGGGTCAACATGCCAGCACCCGGTTTGCGCGACTCGATATTCAAACGCGGCCGCAGCGCTACATCAGCATCGAACACGTACAGGATCCCAGCGGCCCCCTCCTAGTGCGCATTCACAACCGTTCGCCGATCACACTCGTCAACATGACACTGCTCTCCACCGTTGCGGATCAACACGGCAAACCCTTGAGCGAAGAACGCTGGCAGCTTGCCACAGCCCTGGCGCCCGGCGAAAGCTCACCCTTTTACCCCCTCGAATCGGTTTATCACCTGTCTCACGGCCAACAGATTCGCAGCCGGATACTGCACATCGAAACCGCAAACACCTTGCCCTGAATGTATAAGGAATCACCATGACGTCTCACAGCCCCCTTGCCCAGCCCCTGCCTCTGCCGTGTGGTGCGATACTGCCTAATCGCCTGGGTAAAAGCGCAATGACGGAAGGACTCGCCGATCGATATGATCGCCCCACCGTGCATCACGAGCGCCTGTACCGCACTTGGTCGGAGGGTGGCACGGGGCTGCATATTACCGGCAACATTATGATCGACAAGCGCTATCTGGAACGTGCCGGCAATGTGGTACTGGAAGACGAACGGCATCTCGATCTTTTTCGCCGCTGGGCTGAAGCGGGCACCGTAGGAGGCAATCATTTATGGGTGCAGCTCAATCACCCGGGCCGGCAATGCCCGCGCATCGTCAATAAGCAGCCCCTGGCACCATCGGCGGTACACCTGGATCTGCTGGGCAACTTTGGCAAACCCCGGGCGATGACTGAAGAGGACATTCAAGACGTGATCAAGCGCTTTGCACGCTCGGCAGCATTGGTGAAACGTGCCGGTTTCACCGGCGTCCAAATTCACTGTGCACATGGCTATCTGTTCAGCCAGTTTCTGTCGCCCAAGATCAATCAACGCACCGATCAGTGGGGCGGCACGCTCGAAAATCGCGCGCGCATCATTCGCCATACCATCAAGGCTGTGCGTGAAGTGGTGGGCAACGACTTCCCGATTGGCGTCAAGCTTAACTCAGCCGATTTTCAGAAAGGCGGTTTCAGTCTGGATGACTGCGTGCAGGTCGCGCAATGGCTGGGCGAAGATGGCGTCGATTTGCTGGAGATATCGGGCGGCACCTACGAGCAACTGAGCCTGATTGGGGTTGAACCCACCGAGGTGCGCGAAAGCACGCGCAAGCGGGAAGCCTACTTCATTGAGTACGCAGAGCGCATCAAAGCGGCAGCCAGAATTCCTGTTATGGTCACCGGCGGTTTTCGCAGCCGCTCAGTCATGGAACGCGCCATTGCTCAGGGCGAAGTGGACGTAGTCGGCCTCGCTCGCCCCCTGTGTACGCAACCGGACTGTGCAAAACATTTGCTGGACGGCAGTTTGGAGCAACTCGACGATCACGAACAGCGCCTGGTGTTGGGAACCGGCTTCTGGGGCAACAACAGCGCCTCCAATATTATTAAAGCCATCAACAGCTTCGGGCAGGTGGGTTTTTACTACTGGCAGATTATTCGCCTGGGTGAGGGCAAGGCCCCCGAACCCGAGCTGAAGGTGTTTCGCGCTTTCGCGCGCCATATGAAAAATGACTTTAAGCTCAATATGAAGCGGAAGTTTGCTTCAGCATAAGGGCGAGCGCATGCTGCATGGCTTCTGCCGTGCGTTGCGGCGCCTCCTGCATAAAGCAGTGTCCGCCGGGCATCATTTCAACGCTGAACCGGTCATTCGCCTGACGAATCTTTGGTAAGGCTTTGTGAATAAAACCAAAGCTGTGCTCACCAATCATCACACGCACGGGCACCTGCACGGCGTGAATGGCCCGCCACAAATGCGGGGTGTAACTGGCAAAAATTGCCGCCTCGATATGAGGCGGGCATTTAAGCGCGAAACTGCCATCTTCTCTTGCCTGCATAGCATGGTCGAGATAACTGCGCAAACAGACATCCTGCCAGCCTTTGAACACGCCACGCTGATGAAAGTAGTCCCACAATGCCCCCGTATCCTCCCAGGCGACTGTACGCACCCGCGCCTGCCGGGCCAGCGGCAAATGCTGCATCAGACCCAGCGAACCCAAGACCGAAAAAGCCAGCATCATGCGCGGCGGTGCATAGGTGGGGTCCAACAACAGGCCGGCATCGAACAGGTCATTATGGCGCCCCATCACCAGCGTGGATAATACCGCCCCGTAACTGTGCCCGCAGGCAATGCGGGGCCGCCCTTGCCACAAAGGCGCGTAATGTCGCCATACCTGTGCCAGTGCGCTCGCATTGCGGCTCCAACCCATATAAGCCCGACCGGCATCGGAATCGCCGTGCCCCTGGGTGTCACTGATAAACAGATCATACTCCTGTTGCAGGGGCGCCAGGACCTGCTCATAGGTCAGGCCGCAAAAACCATTGCCATGCACAAAGTGCAGCACCGGCTTGTTGCGCGGCCGTGAATGCCAGCCCCGCAATACCAAGCCCGGCTCAATCTGATATTCCCAGGGCTGCATGTCCTGCAAAATCATGGTGTGGAAACTCCCTCGCGTTGGAGCAGGGCCGCCAGCGCGGTGCGCGTTGGCGGCGGCAAGTCCGCTCGATGCTGCCATAACTCCCGAGCATTGAGCGAGGCATACTGCGCATCGCGCAGATAATGCACAAACTTCAGGGTCTGAAAGGCATCGAACCAATCATGAAACTGCCGCGTGAGATCACTCGGACGCTGGGTCGCCACGTGCCGAAACAAGCGTTCTACCTTGAGTGCGTGCAAGCCCTGCCAAATGCACTCCGTCTGCTCGGCATCGCGACAGACCGCCTTCAGACTCACCAAAAAATCGGCGCTGGTGCGCGCCGTATGGCCCCACGCCTCCGCCGCTTGCTGTAGGTACTGAAGCGCCTGGAAGCAAAAGGGATGGTAAAAGCCAAAGTCGTTCATTGGATCATCCAGTTGCGCAATAGAACCGAGCGCAGGCCCCGTACCGAAAGGCACCCTCGCACTCGGCCGCCCCTGTATATGGATCACGGGATGCGTCAACGAAACGATACTCCCCAGTTTGGCCAGTTTGTTAAGCAGGTAAAAATCTTCTCCGCCTGCGCGCCGGGGCACGCCTCTCACCTGCGCATAGGCCAGCGGGCGCACCGCCAGAGTGGAACCAATGCTGTGATACCCATAGGGCGAACCGGCCCATTGCAGGCCATTCACGTAATAGTGAAGTTTGAATTCATACATGCGCATGGCCAGCTCGAAGCCTGCCTCAGCTCGATGCGCAAAGGGATATACCAGTGCACTGGCTTCTTCCGGTGCTGCCGCACCCGCGTCGAAGTAATCATCGGGCAAGTGCACGTCGGCATCGGTCGAATACAGCCACCTTACCGGGCTGGCAAAATGCTCCCGGCTGTACTCACTGAGCGCCAAAGCCAGATCCAAGCCCAATTTGCGCGCCAGACCCACGCCCTGTTTGGCAGGTATCAGCGCATCGCTCGCCGTACGGTCGATGATAAACACCGTACGCGACGCCCCAATTTTTGCGCTGCCTTCGCGCTGTGCAGCGCCCATACCAAAGCGATGCTTGAGCTCTTGTGCCATGACTCGCGTGCGGCGCAACGCACAGGCAGGCGCGGAATCGGGTGCGTTGATGACGAGAACGATCGCCAGTCGTTGTTGAGCAGGATGAGACAGAATGGATTGCAGGGCATGTGCCGGCTCATCGTAAGCCGGCACGACGAGCACAGCATCCAGTGCATGCGACAATTGCCGCGCCAGCGTGCCGCATCCATCGGCACTCATGGTTTCGAGATAACGCTGAATAACCTCAGCCACTGCTCAGTCCGGCGCCTTAGTGTTTGAGTGCGCAGCCTTGCGCCAGCAATGCCGCGAGGGCCGTCCGTCGCCTGGCAAGGCCCTCTTCATCATAGGCAAGCGAGGGCAGTTTCCCCCAGATAGGCGCTGGCCATGCGGCATCATCTTCGAAGCGGACAATATGATGAATATGCAACTGAGCGACAACATTACCGAGCGCCGCCACATTCAGCTTGTGCCCCGAAAACGCTTCCATCATGCCTTGCCCCAGCAGCGTGGATTCGGCATCAAGCTGTTGGCGCTGCTCTGAACTAAGTTCATAGAGTTCCCGCACGCCTGCGACACGCGGCACCAGAATAAGCCAGGGGTACTGCGCATCATTCATCAGCAGCACCTCGCACAAGGGCCACGATGCCAAATGCACGGTATCGGCCCGGAGACGTTCATCGAGTGTAAATTCAGTGTGCATCTTTGCGCTGCTGCCAGACTTTTTCCCAATCCAGCGCCGACTGCACGATCACGCCGAGATCATCGTGATCGGGTTGCCAACCCAGGGTTGCCTTGATCTTGCTGTTATCGGCCATCAGGGCATCCGGGTCGCCCGCACGGCGCCCCACCTCTTCGACCTGGAAATCGACCCCGGACTTTTCTTTCACCACATCAATCACTTCTTTTACCGTGAAGCCGCGGCCGTAACCACAGTTCAGCACTTCCGATTCGCCACCCCGAGCCATGTAATCCAGTGCCATTACGTGCGCTTTGGCCAGATCATCCACGTGAATGTAATCCCGAATGCAGGTGCCATCCCGAGTATCGTAGTCGGTGCCAAATACCTTCATGCCCTCGCGGGCGCCATTCACACACTCGCAGGCAACCTTAATCAGATGCGTCGCCTCGGGGGTTGCCTGACCCAAACGACTCTGCAAGTCGGCGCCGGCGACATTGAAGTAGCGCAAAATAACATGCTTGAGATCACTGGCCGCCGAAAGGTCGCGAATCATCTGTTCGCTCATCATCTTGGACGCACCATAGGGATTAATCGGCGCCAGAGGCATCTCTTCGGTGAGTACTTTTTCATCGGGCATGCCGTAAACGGCAGCCGTTGAGGAAAAGACCATATAGGGAGTACGGTGCTTTTCCATCACGCTCAGAAGGTTAAGCGTGTTGCGCGTGTTGTTACGATAATACTTGAGAGGGTTCTCCACCGACTCCGGCACCACGATATGTGCCGCAAAATGCAGAACGGCCTCGAACTGGTGCTCGGTGAACAGCTGATCGAGTTTTTCGACGTTGGCCAGGTCTCCCACAATCAATTCGCCATACGTCACCGCCCATTCGTAGCCGGTGCTCAGGTTGTCGTACACAATAATCTCGTGCCCTGCCTCCCCCAGCTGTTTAACCACATGACTACCGATGTAACCAGCTCCACCCGTCACCAACACTTTCATGCTTCTGCTATCCCCTCGCCTAAACGGTTATTTTGCATTTGTATTTACGTTTTGCGCCTGTGCCCGAAGGGCCTTTTTCCGCTCTCTGCGCGCCGCAAAAAACGCTGAAATCACAGCGCGACACTCATCTTCCAGCACACCTTCGGTGACGCTAATGCGTGTATTCATCGCCGCATGCTCCAGTAAGCGATGCTGACTCACCACCGCTCCAGCCTTGGGCTCTCGTGCACCGAATACTAGACGGTCGATCCGCGCATGTACCAGCGCCCCGACACACATCGTACAGGGCTCAATCGTCACATACAGCGTAGCACCAGGCAGGCGGTAATTCCTCTCCCGCCCGCAGGCATCGCGCAGGGCGACGATTTCGGCATGGGCACTCGGATCGCAGCAAGAAATAGGCTGATTAGAGCCCTGCCCGATTATCTGCTCATCGCGCACCAACAGCGCACCCACCGGCACCTCACTGGCGCCACCGGCTTGCTTTGCGAGTTCCAGCGCTTTTTGCATCCAGCGCTCGTCTTGATCATATTGCGTTTCATGCATGCTTGTTCGTCCACATTGCACGGCATTGCTCAAGGAGAGAGTAAACCCTGTACCACACGCGCTTCCTCCAATGGGAGCAAAATTCTACAGCAACCGGAATGGGAACCCACCAGCAATGTATTGACGACAACAGAACAAACACCATGTTAGCCCTAGCGCAATACAAACCCACTATCCAAAATGAATGCGGAAAGGTCGATATTTTTAACTCACATCGCTGTAGTATGAAACTACTTTTAAAAAGACGGCTATATTAAGGCTAAGTTTTTACATTTCTAGAGCGCGACAACAAAGAGATCCATCACATACAGGCCGGAGTTTTATAATGCGTTTACAAACACTGGTTCTCGGTACTCTTCTTCTCAGCCTCGGTGTTCATGTGTTCGGCGACACCCATATGCCTGCCCCCAAACTGATGCTCGCCTATTCAGAAGTACCTGCCCCACCCTATCAAATATCGCACACCGCCCCCTTGCCCGGCGTAGCGATCGACATCATTAATCGTGCAGCAAAAGAACTGGGGATTTTGGTGGAATACACCGCGCTTCCCAATAAGCGCGTACTCGAGGCACTCAAGCAGAACGTATTCGACGGCGCCTTCATGTATTCTTTCAAGGAAAAACGGATGCAGTATGGTGTGTATCCGATGCAGGCCACCCAGCCCGACCCTTCATATCGCCTCGCAGAACTCTCTTACTACTTGTATCGCCGCAGCGAGGACACAAGCCAGTGGACCGGTGACAACTACCTCGACCAGGATATTCTGGTAGGCGCCAACACCGGATATTCGATTGCCGGCGATCTGCGCAAACTTGGCGTAAAAGTAGAAGAGGCCGCCACCACCGAACAGAATTTCAGCAAACTAGCACTGGGCAGAATCGATGCCTTTGCCCACCAAGATCTGGTGGCCGATCGCTATCTCGAACGCCTCGGTCTACGCAGAGAAATCGCCAAGGTAGAGCCGTCACTGAGCAGAAAGAATTACTTTCTCATGTTTTCTCATCGTTTCGTGACCGTTCATCCCCAACTAGCCAACAGCATCTGGCAGCGCATTGCCGAGATACGCGATGAAGTCACACATAACCGATTGCCTCTCTACTGAGACAGTCAGGCGCTGGCAATGGCTGAATGCCCCCCTACGCGCCTGGTTCTACTCCCACTCAATCGTTGCCGGCGGCTTGGAGGAAATATCGTAGGTAACGCGTGAGATGCCTGCAATCTCGTTAATAATGCGGTTCGACACCTTTTCCAAAAACTCGTAGGGCAGATGCGCCCAGCGTGCGGTCATAAAATCGATCGTTTCGACAGCCCGCAAGGCCACCACATATTCGTAACGGCGCGCATCACCCACGACTCCCACCGATTTCACCGGTAAAAAGACCGCGAACGCCTGGCTGGTTTTATGATAAAGATCGGCTTTGTGCAATTCTTCGATAAAAATCGCATCGGCTTCGCGCAGCAGATCGGCATATTCCTTCTTCACTTCGCCCAGAATCCGCACCCCCAAACCCGGCCCCGGGAAGGGATGGCGGTAAACCATATCGTAAGGCAGACCAAGTTCCAGACCGATTTTTCGCACTTCATCCTTGAACAGTTCGCGCAGCGGTTCCACCAGTTTGAGCTTCATGTCTTCCGGCAACCCCCCCACGTTGTGGTGCGATTTGATCACATGCGCCTTGCCGGTTTTTGAAGCGGCGGATTCGATGACATCAGGATAAATAGTGCCCTGGGCCAGCCACTGCACATTGTCGATTTTAGCGGCCTCCTGATCAAAGACCTCAATAAAGGTATTCCCGATAATCTTGCGCTTCTGTTCGGGATCAGCTTCACCTTCCAGGCGGGACAAAAACAGCTCGGCCGCGTCGGCCCGGATCACCTTAACGCCCATGTTGTCGGCGAACATTTTCATCACCTGATCGCCTTCGTGCAGGCGCAACAGGCCATTATCCACAAACACACAGGTAAGCTGATCACCGATGGCGCGATGCAGCAACGCCGCCACCACGGAGGAATCGACACCGCCCGAGAGCCCCAGCAGCACATGATCATCGCCCACCTGCTCGCGCACGGTATGAATCGCATCTTCCACAATCTGGCTCGGCGTCCACAGAGCGTCACAACCCGCAATCTGCAAAACAAAGTGCTCCAGCAGGCGCTTACCCTGTAGGGTGTGCGTCACTTCGGGGTGAAACTGCACACCATAAAAATGTTTCTCAGGATGATACATCCCAGCGATAGGGCAGGATTCGGTGCTCGCCATGAGGACAAAACCTTCAGGCAGGCTGACTACCTTATCGCCATGACTCATCCACACATCTAGCAGTGCGCTGCCATCTTCGGCCACGTGGTCTTTGATATCGGCAAGCAAATCCGACTCACCCTGCACCTTAATCTGGGCGTAGCCGAATTCGCGTACGTTGGAGGCTTCTACTTTGCCGCCCAGTTGCTCTGCCATGGTTTGCATGCCGTAGCAGATGCCCAATACCGGCAGCCCAAGATCGAAGAGGCCCTCCGGTGCACGAGGCGTATCGCTGCCCGTCACCGATTCCGGGCCGCCCGCCAGAATAATGGCCTTGGGCTGGTAAGCCTTAATTTCTTCAAGCGACATATCAAAAGCGCGAATCTCACAAAACACACCAATCTCTCGCACCCGTCGTGCGATCAGCTGCGTGTACTGCGACCCGAAGTCGAGAATGAGAAGTCGATGTGCATGAATATCAGTCATGTCAGTTTGGCCTGCCTATCTAGAACGGAAAACGGGGCGACTTTCGCGCCCCGCAGAATAAACACTTGCACCCCTACATCCTAGCCGATGCGGTAATTGGGTGCTTCTTTGGTAATGGTGACGTCGTGCACGTGGCTCTCGCTCATACCCGCTGAAGTGATGCGCGTGAACTGGGGCTTCGTGCGCATCTCGGTGATATTCGCGCTGCCTGTGTAGCCCATACTGGAACGCAGGCCTCCCATGAGCTGGTGAATGATCGCCGTCATGGGGCCTTTACAGGCCACACGCCCTTCGATACCTTCGGGCACCAGTTTATCCACGCCCGATTTGATATCCTGAAAGTAGCGGTCGCTGGAACCCTGCGACTGACCCATTGCACCGATTGAACCCATACCGCGATAGGCTTTGTAACTGCGCCCCTGATAGAGTTCGATTTCACCTGGCGCCTCATCAGTACCGGCCAGCAAGGAACCGATCATCACACTGTGTGCGCCTGCGGCGATGGCTTTGGCAATATCACCAGAAAACCGAATGCCCCCGTCGGCAATGAGAGGAATATCCAGATCTTTCAGCGCTTCCGCCACATTGGCGATCGCAGAAATCTGGGGGACACCAATACCCGCCACAATGCGCGTGGTACAGATGGAGCCGGGGCCAATGCCCACTTTTACCGCATCAGCGCCCGCTTCGGCCAGCGCGATGGCGGCTTCTGCGGTGGCAATATTGCCACCGATCACATCCACTTGGGGGTAGTGTTCCTTCACCCAGCGCACACGATCAATCACACCTTTGGAATGGCCGTGCGCGGTGTCGACCACGATCACGTCAACGCCGGCTTTCACCAGCGCCTCGATGCGCGCCTCGGTACCTTCACCGGTACCCACTGCAGCGCCTACACGCAGTTGACCGAAGCGATCTTTACAGGCGTTGGGGAAATCCTGTGACTTCTGAATATCCTTGACGGTGACCAGACCTTTCAGTTCGAACTGATCATTCACCACCAGCACCTTTTCAATACGATGCTTATGCAGAATATCTTTGATGGTCTCGGTATCTTCACCTTCCTGAACCGTCACCAGCTTCTGCTTGGGCGTCATAATATCCGAAACAGGCGTATCCAAACGACTCTCGAAGCGAATGTCACGGCCGGTCACGATGCCCACCAGGTCTTTACCGTCTACCACGGGCAAACCGGATATCTTGTTGGCCGCGGTGATTTGCAACACCTCGCGAACCGTAGTGGTGGGGGTCACTGTAATGGGGTCCTTGACCACACCACTTTCGAACTTTTTCACCGCCTTCACGGTTGCGGCCTGGGCTTCCACCGTCATGTTCTTGTGAACAATTCCCAAACCACCTTCTTGAGCCATGGCAATGGCCAACGGCGCTTCGGTCACCGTATCCATTGCAGCGGATATCAGCGGAACCTTAAGCTCGATATTGCGCGTCAGGCGCGTGGCCAGCGACACTTGATGTGGGAGGATTTCGGAATAACCGGGGATCAGTAGAACGTCGTCAAACGTTAGAGCGTCTTGTGCAATCCGCAACATTGGAATTAACCCTTACCATGCCGAGATAAAACGCGCCATTATAGCCACTTGTGTATCGCTCGTATACCAGATATTGCACTTCCTTCACGTTTACGCAGTTCACAGGACGCGAAAAATTCCCGCCTCACCCTAGCGCCACGCGCTATTCCATTTTTTGCTATTGCACGCGCCCTTAATCAGGAACAATTCTTGGCCCGACTCTGGCGCCAGCGCTATTCTGGATAATCATAACTGAAGGAGAAAGACCATGTCTGTTGCTCCCAGAATTGAAGCGCATCTCTCTCGCGTCGGCGTGCCCTACGACCTGGTTGCCCACCCGCACACCACCAACAGTATCGACTCTGCGCGCAGTGCACATATTCCCAGCAACCAGCTGGCCAAAGGAGTGATGACTCACAACGGCGAAAACTATCGCATGTGTGTTATTCCTGCCAGCCATCGCCTGGTGCTCAACTGGCTGAACAAGCATATGCGCGGCCGCTTCCGCCTCGTGGGTGAAGATGAACTGAGTCAAATGTTCGATGATTGCGAGCCAGGTGCTATCCCTGCCTTGGGCCAGGTATATGGCCTGCCAGTGATATGGGATCAAAGCTTGCTCGCGATGGATGACATTTATTTTGAAAGTGGTGACCATCGCAACCTGGTCCATCTGGATCATGGGGCCTTTATGCAACTGATGGGCTTGCAGGATCATGCCGTCATTTCGTGCCCCATGGAGGAATTCGATAGCGATTCTCACCTGATTCACTAACACAAAACCGCCGGCCATTTCATCTCTCGTGCAAAGCGATTAAAAGGCCGGCCTTCGCTGCCTCCTTGTTGAGGCCATCGCGCCCCCTCTGGGGGGCGCTTCCCTTCCCTCCCGACAGTTCCGCCGCACGCACTTCGCACTGCCAGTAGACCGCACTCAGGAGCTACCCGTATCCAAGCCTTACACCAACGAAGACGCCGTCAACGCCTCCCCCGCACTTCGATCAGCAAGAAAATACCTGAACAACGTCGAGCATATTTCGTGACTTTGCTACACTGCACACCCCACTCACAGCGTGCTGATAGTCATGTCCGGTCCTAACTCGCTTCCCCAACAGGCGCTCAGCGTCAGTGAACTCAATCGCCAAGTAAAACGCTTGCTGGAAATCAGCTTTCGACAAGTGTGGGTCAAAGGGGAGCTCTCAAGTTTTTCACGCCCCTCGTCTGGACACTGGTATTTTTCTTTAAAAGATGAACGCGCCCAGATTCGCTGTGCCATGTTCCGGGGCTTTAATCAGAATCTGCGTTTTTTACCCAAGGAAGGCGACGAAGTGTTGCTGCGCGCCAAAGTGAGCCTGTATGAAGGACGCGGTGACTATCAACTGATCGTCGAAAGCCTTGAACCGGCAGGGCTGGGCCAGTTACAGGCCGCATTTGAAGCGTTGAAACTGAAGCTTTCGGGCGAAGGACTTTTCGACCCGGCGGCAAAACAGCCTCTGCCTGCCATGCCGCTGCGCATTGGCGTGATCACCAGCGCCAGCGGTGCCGTTATTCACGACATCCTGTCGGTGAGCCAACGACGCTTTCCTCTTGCCGAGATACGCCTTATTCCGGTCCCCGTGCAAGGCGAAGGTGCTGCAAGCGCAATCGCCCGGGCGATTACGCTTGCAAACCGCCAAGCGGTTGCCGATGTACTGATTGTAGGGCGAGGCGGAGGCTCTCTTGAAGATTTGTGGGCCTTCAACGAAGAAATCGTGGCGCGTGCCATCTTTGAAAGCACGCTGCCAGTAGTAAGTGCGGTGGGCCACGAAACCGACTACACCATCGCCGATCTGGTTGCGGACTACCGGGCACCCACGCCATCGGCAGCCGCCGAAAAGCTCACTCCCGACCAGTTCGAGCTGATGCAATGGCTGGATCAAATACAGCACCGCTGTGTGCATGCAATGCAGCAAAAGATTGCGCGCCAGCAAGAGCGCTGCGGAAATCTCGCCGCACGCTTACAATCGCCCGCCGCCAGCCTCCAGATACGCGCACAGCGCATTCGTGAACTGTACCAGCGCTGCAGGCAGGCACAGACACACGCCCTGACGCGCGCGCAGCAAGCTCAGAAACGCCTGACGTTGCAGCTTGCCCAACATCATCCTGAAAGAAAACTGGAACACGCAAGGCTCACTCTGCAACAATTGAATGATCGCCTGGAGCGCAACCAAAGCAGGCGGCTTGAACACTGCCGTCACCGCCTTGCCATGCTGGCCCAAACGCTGAACCTTACCAGCCCCTTGGCAACGCTGGGGCGCGGCTACGCAATCATCGGCACCACCGCGCAACGCGCACTGACCGACGCAAACCAAGTACAGGTCGGAGACACCATCGATGCCACGCTGGCCAAAGGCCGCCTGCAGTGCCGGGTGGAAAACGTAGATACCGAACATACCCTAGTCGAAGCACCCAACGCCGACACCCGAAACTAGCCCCTTCCCAGCAGCTCCAGCGTGAGGCCATCCTCACGACCAGCAAAGAACGCATCCAGCGCGTTCTGAAAAACCTGAAAAGCAGCCATGTCGCCGGATGACGCTGCGGCATGTTTGAATAGCGTCATACAGGAGTGAAACTTCATATTATCTGGGGGCGCAAATAATTGCTCAATTGGCTTGTCAGCGTGATGATTTGCAAGGGCAGTGCTGTCACAGAGGCGGCGCCCCAGTAGCGGGTGGGCCAAATAGTCGCGCGCTTCCACCAGAGAATCCAGAGCATAGAAGTGTGCCATCGCACTGCGTCCTAAGCCCCGCAATTGTGGAAAGACAAACCACATCCAGTGACCCTGCTTGCATCCGGTGCGCAACTCTTCCTGCACGCGCGCATACCCCTTTTCCTGGGCCGTCAAAAAACGTTCGAGTTCCGTCTCTATGGCCATCCGTCCAGAATGGGCGCGCTAACCGCCCGTACCTTCCGACACTTTCAAACGGTTTTTGGGAATGTCTTTCAAAAGCAGCGCTAAACCTTTCGCCTGTTCCTCCAACGCGTCCCCTCTGCCATGCACCGCCGCATCCATGAGTTTATGCAACTGCTGCAGCTGATAGCAGAATTCGTCGAACATCAGGGCGGTGTATTCCACTTCCTGAAATTCCCGGGGATCGGGGTCTCGCAGCAAGCCTTTTAACCAATCTCTCAATTCCGCGGTAAACAGGCCGGATTGATTAATCGTGGCATGCAACCGCCCCATCATTTGCTTCACTTGCAATGTTTTGGGGCTGGTATCAACTTCAACCAGCTCGTTGGTAAATTTGAGTGCCAACTTGCACCAATGAAGGAGCAGCTTCTGAAGGACCAGTAGAAAGTTCGCGAGAGGCTGTATACGATCATTACTCACTACCCGTGTATTCTGATGATGGCTTTTCGCCACGATCTGCAACACGGCATCATGAATTTCTTTGGGAAACACGTGGCTGTTCATCTGCAGTACAGGCAACAGATCTCTCACGTGATAACCGAGTGGTTTGAGTCGATTGTGGTAAATGGCATTGACCGTATCTACCAGAGCGATTACCTGCCCCTCGAGACTCAGTTGTTCAGCCGTTTTGCCTTTTGGATAACCGGTACCGTCCAACCGCTCGTGATGCTCAAACACAGCACGCCCTACCACTTTAGGCAGCTTTGGCACCATGTCGAGAAACAGTTTGCCAATCACAACGTGCCCCTGGAGGGAGCGCCATTCACCCCGCGTCAATTTACCCTTCTTATTCACGATTTCGGGGTTGATATTGAGCAGGCCGGCGTCGTGCATCTGGGTTGCGATAAATATCGCATGCGCACTGCTTTCGCCTACGCCCATTTGTTCACAGAGCCACAGCGCCATACTGCTGGTAATCAGCGCGTTGCGGTACACCTTGGGCAAACGCTCCGACAGCACCGTCATTTTCTGCATGAGAATGGGATATTCTGCACACCGTTGACAGTGGTGCGCCAAGGTATTGCCAAAGCCGGGAAAGCGCGGCAAGCCAAACGACGCATACTGACGCCCCAAGGCATTGATTTCACTTTGTAGCTTTTGGGGGGTAATCACCGACTCAAGACTCACCTGGGTTTCCAGGGGTTGCGACAGCCGAAAGCGTGCAATTTTGTTGGCGATAGCAGGAGTAACCAAGGTACCTTTGGGCACGATAATAGCACCCTGATCGTTCTTGATGTCTTCGGCCGTTTTGACCGCATTGACCTTATTCACCTCGGAGAGATGGTCTGCGTAATGATTACGTTGCGTTTTCTCGTCCACTGCTGTTTCCACGTTAGTCAGCATCCTTAATTTGTAATTATTCTTCCTGTTGTCAGACACACCTTTTGGCACGCTAAATGTACCCAGCATCACATTTTTGGTATATCAATATTTCGTATAAAAATGTAACTGTAAGCACTAAACGCTATAAAGCACAGCTCAAGACGTGCGCTTTAGAACTGACGCAATTGAGAATGGTACGGGATAGGCGATTTTTCAATATTTCAGGTGGGTCAAAACCACCTAAGCCAACATGAAGCAGGTCTGATCGCACACTTTCAAAGCCGAGACCCTCGGCAGACCAAGGTTGCCGCGTGACTCATTGCTCGTCGAGTGCGCGCAAGAGAATATTTTTAGCCTGATTGATTTGCGCAGCGAGAAAATCATTGCCGCCACGATCAGGGTGAAACTTCTGCATCAGACGCCGGTGAGCCTGAATGATTTCGTCACGCGTCGCCCCTTCTTCCACCCCCAAAATCTCATAAGCTTCCATCAAACTGGGCTCCTGAGAAGATGCTGCCCCCACTCCGTCCTGCTGGCGCTGTTGATATTGCTGCCACTCGTCACCCAATTCACGCTGCAAGTACGCTTCGAGAAGCTCTACCGAGTCACGATGCTGCGCACAGGCTTGTTCATAAAGTTCTATCAGCTGAGGCTGGGATAGTTCGGATAAGCGCTTGCCTTCGAACGTGCCGGCACACACCACACCATCCAGCGAGGCAGTCGCGTGATCGAGCTCCATTTTGAGCAACGAGGTTTCAACCGAGCTTTGCTGTCCACTACCGGGGCTCTGAGACGCTTGCGACTGTTGATACAGCTGCTTGAAGAACGGCAGATAGCGTAAGGCCGGCAGCAGTTTTTTGACAAACGGCAACACCCCGGTCACCACAGCCGCGATATAGTGCAATCGTCCGGTCGCGGTAAGCAGTAACACCACGCCAAACACCACAGCAAAGGCAAAGCGTTTCCAAAACTGCTTGCGCCCCGCCTGATCCAGACCACTAAAATGCCGAAACAGCCAGAACACGCCCGCGACCAACGCGGCTAAAAGAAGAAGTTGCGTCACAATCGTATTGGCACCTTGTTAATGACTTGATGCACCGCCCACGGCGGCGCCGCTGTTAAGACTTAAGCTGAGCCAGCAAAGCCGTTACGCCGCTGCGCCCAGCCAAGCGGTGCGTCTGCAGAGCGGCTCGTCCACCCGCAGCGTATACCGCGACGGCGGCCAATAACTCGGCGAGCTGTTGCGCACTGTGCGCATCAAACTGACAATGCGCCCCTCCGCTCAGCTTCGCCATATGTTCAAACGCCTGAGTGACGCGAGGATGCCCCCCTTCCTGAAAGAAAAAGCCGCGAATGCCATGTATGCCCATTTTGCCCGCCAAATCACCGAGGAGGTCGACCGATTCCTCAACACTATCGCCGACAAACACCAGCGCAGCAAGACGGTTTTTTTCATGTTCGCGCAAAGCATGCTGCAAGACGCGCGCTATCTGGGTGCGCCCTGCCAAACACTGTACTGCGCAGATGTGTTGGCGCAAGCTGCTCGCTTCGCGGGTCCATGGCGAAGCGCGAAATTCACCGTATCCGCGATAATAAGCAAGCTGCACCTGCAAGGCGCCTACTTTAGCTACCTGTTCAAACATTTCAGCATGAAGGTGTGAAGCCAGGTCCCACATGGGCTGCCGACTGGCCGTGGCATCCATGGCAAATATCAGGCGCCCGCGCCCTTCCTGTTCGCTTTTGGCCGGTAATTTTCGCACAGCGTCCAGAAACTGGCTCACGCTGGCATGATGCTGGGTGGGTAATTTTGACTTGGTCACCGCTTTCTCGTGCGTTGCTGAGTGATACTCCGAGCTTACGCGCGTTGCGCAACTTGTCGCAACAATTCGCGCGCACGCTCGACCACGGGCAAGTCAATCATTTTACCGCGAAACTCGGCCGCGCCTTTACCCTCTGCCACGGCCGCTTCAAAACAGGCCACCAATTGCTGGGCCTCTTCGATTTCGTCGCGGGTAGGGGTCAACACCTCGTTGAGAATCTCGACTTGACGGGGATGGATACAGAAAGCCCCAACGAATCCGAGTTCGCGGCCGGAGCGCACCACGCCTCTGAAGCCATCGGGATCGCTGTAATCGGCGATCGATCCGGGAAAGCCCAGTGGCACAATGCCGGCGCGGCGACACGCAAATGCCAGCATCTGACTCGGCCCATAGAGCGTCGTGGGGTTGGGCACCATCCCCGCCGTGGCCGAGAAGTCCTCAGAGCCGATGGTCATGGCCAGTACTCGCGGATGTGCCGAGGCAATTGCATCAAGATGCGGCAGTGCATCCACCGATTCAATCATCGCAATCATACCGGTGTGCCCAGCCGGCAAACCTCGCAACTGTTCAAGCTCGCACAGACGATCCGCCAGGAAATGCAGGAATTCGGCCGACTCCACTTTGGGCACCACGATGGCGCGCACGCTTTCATGCACACTGGCATCGAGATCCTCTACCGCCATGGCATGATCCTGATTAATACGCACCAGAGCCGCGGCGCCATCCTGACTCACCTGCTGCGCCGCAGGAATCACACAATCACGTGCCGCGTCTTTTTCTCCGAGTGGCACGCTGTCTTCCAGATCCAGAATATAGGCATCGGCACCGCGCGTATGGGCTTTTGCGACAAATTTTTCGATATGCACGGGAATAAACAAAGCGGAACGCCAGCCAGGGTAATGCAGCTTTTCCATCACCTTCTCCTTTGCAATTTATGCCAGTTTGGCGTCGATCGACATACACAAGCAGTTTTCAAAATCTGCCGACCACAGTTTCAGGTTATCCCCATCGGCCACGCCCGCAACGGTAAACGCGTGCGTATCGAAGGTTGGACGAATGGCGCGAAAACTAAACTCTGCGATACGGCGCCCATCGAGATGCCGGCGGGGTAATTCCAGCAACAGTGTCACCAGCAAAGGGCCATGTACCACCAGAGCCGGGTAACCTTCTTCCTGGGTGGCATAGGGGCGGTCGTAATGAATGCGATGCCCATTGTAGGTGAGCGCAGAATAGCGAAACAGCAACACCGGGCTGGGCTGAATCGTATCTGAAAATACCGCCGTGGCCGGTGCCGGCTTGCCAGGTGGCAAGGTGAACTCTGCGTCTTCAGACGCTTCTCGGTAGACGATATTCTGTAGCTGGGAAATACACAGCGCATCCCCCTGATGAATGTCGTGGCGCACATTCACAAAGACCAGCGTACCGGAACGACCGGTCTTCAACTCCACCGATTCAATAGTCGATGTCCGGCGTGCCGGCTCCCCGATCACCAGCGCCTGTTTATATTCGGCCTGACCCGCCGCCCACATGCGCCGTGGCAAGGGCACAGGCGGCAGAAATCCGCCTTTGTCAGGGTGCCCGTCAGGCCCCGTTTCATTGCCCGCCGGGGTGGGCAGAAAATACATCCACTCCCAGAAGGGTGGCAGTGCATCACCTTTTTCAGGCAGCGTCGTGTTATTCAGGGCCGCCGCTAAAGCCCGCGCCTGAAACAGGGAAATATCATCATCCATTTCCACACTGTTGCCCACCCACTCCTGTAGGTGCTCAATATCTATTTCGTTTTCGTTCTCACGCTCTTTCTCACTCATACTGCGCTCCCTTCATTTCGTATTATTATGGGCAGGCGTTTCAATTGCCTTCTGGCCCGGCCACCACGCCCTGATCGTGTAACTTTCCAATTTCAGGTGCCGTCAAACCGACAAGGTCGGCCAGGATTTCATCGGTGTGCGCTCCCAGAACCGGTGCGGGTTTGGCGGGTTGGCGTTCGAATGCGGCAAACTGCCAGGGCGCGCCAGCGGCGATCACGGTTCCCACTCCCGCCTGATCAATGGTGTTGAACATCGGGTTTTCCAACGAACAGTCGGGGTCATCCTCGACCATTTGTTTCACGCTACGATAACGACTCCAGCACACGCCGAAGTCATCGAAGCGCGCGGCAATATCGACAAAAGAGCGCGCCGAAATGTAGGCCTCAAAAATAGCCGCAATCTCTTCGCGGGATTCAAAGCGCTCACCCTCTTTACGCAGGTCCCGATTCAGGCGGGTTGCCAGTTCCTGCATGGCCTGAGTGGATTCTGTGGCCTCACACAAGGATTTCCATTGGCGGCCCGTCAAACCAATCACCATCACACGCACACCGTCGGCCGTCACAAAATCCCGCCCAAACGCGCCGTAAAGGTAGTTGCCATAACGTGGGCGCTCACGCCCCATTTGTGCCTCGGCAATAAAGCCGAGATGCCCCATAACTGCCATCGCCGCATCGGCCAGCGCAAGCTTGATATGCTGGCCTTCTCCCGTGCGGGAACGGTGCCGTTCCGCAGCCAGCAGACCCAGTGCCGCCATCTGCCCGGTGACCAGATCCCAGGCCGGCAAGACATGATTGGTAGGCGACTGACTGTCGGATGGACCGGTGAGAAAGGGCAGCCCAATCGCCGGGTTCACGGTGTAGTCGACCGCCGAGCCACCATGACGATCACCCTGAATGGTCAGCTGTATCAGATCCTCACGCTGAGCACGCAAGGCGTCATAATCAAGCCAGCCTTTCGGCGGGAAATTAGTGAGCAGCATGCCGGCATCGGGCCCCGGCGCAGTAATAATCTGTTTCGCCAATTCGGCACCCTCGGGCGAGCGAAAGTTCAAGGCCACAGATCGCTTGGATTTGTTGAGGCCCGCCCAGAATAAACTGGTGTTGTCTTCAGTGACGGGCCAGCGCCGATAATCCAGACCACCGCCGATGTTGTCGACCCGAATCACATCGGCCCCCAGCTGAGCCAGCGTCATCCCCCCCAACGGGGCCGCCACAAACGCGGAAGCCTCCACCACTCGCATTCCCGATAGAATCGCCTGCATTGTTGATATTCCATTGTGATTATTGTGTACACGGCAGGGCCCGTGTTTGCGTGCTCCAGACACTACACCAGCTTTCGGGCTAAATCCAGATCCTGCCATTGCCTGCGCGCAAGCGCTTAAGCTATGCTCGCATAAAAACAGCACACACAAACTATGCCGCTATCCCTGACCATTCCCGCACCCGGTGAAGCCCCTGTTTTCGCACTGACGGATCAGGCCGAAGAGACACTGACACAGAGACAGGTGCGCGTCGACTGGCACTGGGCCGGCCTCAATCGTGCCGACCTGCTCTACCCGCGCAACAAATACTTCAGCAAACCCGCCCCAGGTAGTCGCATGGGCTTCGAAGCGGCCGGCATCGTGCGCGAAGCCGGTGAACTCAGCCGTTTCAAACCCGGCGATCGGGTCGCCGCCCTGCCACTGAGTATCGACCTGACGACGCAAGGTTGTTTATCTGAAAGTGGTGTTTATGACGATACGCAACTGGTTGCCTGCATCGAGTCACTCGATCTGGCCGAAAACGCCGCCTTCTGGATGGCCTATCTCACCGCCTACGGAGGTCTGGTGGAGTGTGGCCAACTGCAGGCCGAACAAACCGTCATCATCACCGCCGCCTCCAGCGCCGTGGGCCTGGCCTCGCTGCGCATTGCCAAGGCGCTGGGCGCACACACCATTGCCACCAGCAGCAGCACAGATAAAACCCCCGCATTGCAGGCAGCCGGTGCCGATCATGTGCTCCCACAACCGCGTGAGGCGGCCGACTTTGCAAGCTTCGTCGCAGCCACGAAAACCCTCACGCGTAATGAGGGTTGCGCGCTGATCTTCGATGCAGTGGCCGGGCCAGCCAGCCGGGCCATGATTCAGGCAAGCAGGCGCGGCGGACGTTTCGTTATTCATGGTTTGCTGGATCGCCGCCCGATGGACATCCATGCCGGAGTACTCATGAAACGCTTGCTGACACTGCAAGGCTACACGCTCGACCAAACACTACAGGATGCCCAAGCTCGGGATCGGGCCGTCACACACCTCACTACGCTGGCACGCGACCGAAACTTCACACCGCACATCGACCGTCGGTTCACACTCCAGCAATTTCAGGCCGCCTTTGATCATCTGGCCAGCAATCGCCAAGTGGGTAAAGTGCTGGTTGCCTGTCAGACAGACAAACTGTGAAGCCACCTTCATCTTTTACAAAGATCGCCGTTACAAAGCAGATGAACGGGGTTATCATAAGCGCCCCATATTGGCGCAACAGCGTACCAGGCAACAAATCTGGCTTGCGCGCCCCGATAACAAGAAACGAATAAGGACCTTTCACCATGGGCAGTTACCACGAACAGCTGCAGATTCACGCGCTGAATGACCTGACGAATCGCGCCAAAAGCGGGATTATGACGTATATGTTCGTGTGGCTGCTCATCGCCTTCAGTTACGACACGCTCACTCTCCACCCTACTTTTTTCCTGATTAACTCTTTGTGCCTGGCCGTGATTTGTATCGCTCGCGTAGGCCATTACATCGCCATGCGCAAAGTCACCGACCGGAGCATCCATTTTTATTACCAGTGGCTGGTCATCGCTATTCTCGCTGCCTCGGCCCACTGGGGTGGCATGACCGCCTGGATTATTCATGACCCATCCCTGGCAAACCTGCAGATGCTTGCCATGTTGACGCTGCCTGCATTCGGTTTGGGCGGGGCTTGTACTTTAAGTATCTCCAGCGAGATCCGCATTCTTTACCCCACCCTGATGTTCGTCCCATGCTTGTGTGTACTGATATATCAGGGCGGCACCGACAACCTGCTGATTGCAGCACTCATGACCTTTTCGATGCTCTACATTTTCAGCTCCTCGCGCTCCAGTCATAACGATTACTGGGAGGCCATTACCAATCATATGGTGGCCGAGGAACGCGCCGAATTAATGGAGAAACTGTCAACGACCGATCCGCTCACGCAGCTCAAGAACCGCATGTATTTCGACAACGAATATGCCCGTGAATGGAAGCGCAGCTCCCGCCTGAAAAGTGCATTATCCGTGATCATGGTCGATCTCGATCACTTCAAGAAAATCAACGACAACCATGGCCATATGTTCGGTGACGAATGCCTGCGCCAGGTGTCGGCCACCATCAGCAATGAGGTGATGCGCCCCAGCGACTGTGTGGCGCGTTATGGCGGTGAGGAGTTTGTCATACTGCTGCCCAATACCGATGAAACCGGAGCGGCCATTATTGCCGAGCGCATACTCAAGGCCGTGCGACACATCAAGCTTAAAGCCTCCGGCGAACCGGTAAGCCTCACCTGCTCCATAGGTGGTGCCACGGTAGTTCCCAATTTCAGGGAAGACAAAGCCGAGCTGATTCGACGCGCCGATACGGCCCTGTATCATGCCAAAAACTCGGGCCGTAACCGTTATATCTCAGAGCGATTAGCCGCTAGCGCCTGAGTGTCGAGGCGGGCGAGCGCGAATGCATGGCACGCTTTTTTTGCCAAAAATTTTCCGCTATATTGCCTTTCGGCCAAACAACAATAATTCTTGGCCAAGCAACCCCAATGCGTAAAATTGCGCCGATGTGCGTATAACGACAAGGTTGTTTTCTATTAGTCGCGACAAGCAGGAGGCCCCTTGTCTCAATTCACGCACCCCCAAGTTGAGCACGCACGCGCAGTTATTGATCAGGTACAGACCGCTATTGATCATGGTTTTTCCTACCTAAAAGCCCAATGTCTGGGCGACAATGGGCGAGTGTCCGGAGCCAAACTCGATCAGTTTCAATTAATCAGTTATGAATTGGCGTATTCCTCGGCGGAGCTTGCCGGCGCGCGCTTCATGTGTGAATACGCCGAACGCGTGCGGGAAAGCAAAGGCGGCGATACCACCCTGCATCTCGAAGAACGATTCGCCCTATTGTTCAGTGCCGAAGCGGCCCAGAATGCGCGCACGCGCATCAGCGCCAGGCCCGACGAATATGGCCTCAGTGCCGAGGCCTTCAGCCGTACGTTCGACGCTCCCGATACCGTTCACTTCTGTCGCGACCACCAACATACCGCGCAACTGGCAGAGCTGGGCAAAATCCTGTTGGATCAGGATGGCCGTACCGGCGACTACCTGCTTGATGAAGACAAGGAAATCATGCGCGAAGCCTTTCAGCGTTTCGCCGCCGATGTCGTTGCACCGCGTGCCGAGCATATTCACCGCGAAGACCTGCTGATTCCGGATGAAATTCTTGCTCCGCTCACCGAAATGGGCTGCTTCGGCCTGTCGATTCCGGAACGCTTTGGTGGCCTGCAACCTGACGATCAGGAAGACAATATGGGCATGATTGTGGTCACCGAAGAATTGTCACGCGGCTCATTGGCCGCCGCCGGCAGCCTGATCACCCGCCCCGAAATTCTGTCCCGCGCCTTGATGGCAGGAGGCACAGAAGAACAGAAGCAACACTGGCTGCCCAAGCTGGCCAGTGCCGATCCGTTCTGTGCCGTAGCCATTACCGAGCCGGATTACGGCTCCGATGTGGCCGGCATGAAACTCAAAGCGGAGCGGGTTGCAGGTGGCTGGCGCCTGAATGGTAATAAAACCTGGTGTACCTTTGGTGGCAAGGCTGGCGTACTGCTCACCCTCGCCCGCACCAACCCGGACGCCTCGCTCGGCCACAAGGGTCTGAGCATGTTCCTGGTTGAAAAACCCTCCTTTGATGGCCACGACTTTCGCTATGAACAACCGGATGGTGGGGTGCTGAGCGGCAAAGCCATTCCCACCATTGGTTACCGGGGCATGCATTCCTTCGACGTATTTTTCGACAATGTCTTCGTTCCCGACTCCCACCTTTTGGGCGGTGAAGCCGGGTTGGGCAAAGGCTTTTACTACACCATGGCCGGCTTCAGCGGCGGACGTATCCAAACCGCCGCCCGCGCCAATGGCGTGATGCAGGCCGCCTTCGACAAGGCCATCTCCTACTCCAAAGAGCGCAAGGTATTCGGTCAACCCGTGGGGCACTACCAGCTCACGCTGGTAAAACTGGCACGCATGGCCGCACTGCTCACTACATCACGACAGTTCACTTACGGTGTGGGCCGACTCATGGATGCCGGCAAGGGTCAGATGGAGGCCAGCCTGGTGAAACTGTTTGCCTGTAAAAGTGCCGAGTGGCTAACCCGCGAAGCCATGCAGATTCACGGAGGTATGGGCTACGCCGAGGAAACCGCGGTAAGCCGTTACTGGATTGATGCCCGCGTGCTGTCGATTTTTGAAGGCGCCGAGGAAACTCTCGCGCTGAAAGTGATCGCCCGCGCACTTGTCGAAGCCGCACAGTAAACACGGCAGACTGCCAAGGAGACGTTCCACTGCCGGAAGCAGTGGAACCATAACGATAATAAGGTAGCTTCACATGACCGATCAGCGACACGCACACCTGCTCTACGATAAAGAGGGTAACGTCACCCACGACCGCCCCTGGATTTTCCGCACCTATGCGGGGCACACCAATGTGTGGGCCTCCAACGAGCTCTATCGCACCAACCTTGCCAAAGGCCAAACCGGCCTGAGTATTGCGCTCGACCTCCCTACCCAGTGCGGCTACAGTTCCGACCACCCGATTGCCCAACCGGAAATCGGCAAAGTAGGCGTGCCAATTAACTCACTCGATGATTTTCATGTGCTGTTCGATAACATCCCCATCGAACAAATGAATACCTCGATGACCATCAATGGCACCTCCATGTGGCTGCTCGCACTCTATGTGGCACTCGCAGAGGAACGCGGCATCGACATCGCCGAGCTCAAAGGCACGACGCAGAACGATCTGATCAAGGAATACCTTGCACGCGGCACCTATATTTTTCCGCCCGAAGATTCCATCCGCATGATCGTCGACATGTACGAATACTGTCTGCACAACATACCGGCCTGGAATGCTTCCAACATCTGCTCCTACCATCTACAGGAAGCGGGCGCGACACCGGTACAGGAGTTGGCCTTCGCACTCACCACCGCCATTACCGTACTGGACGCGGTAAAAGCGCGGGACTGTTTTAACGAGGAAGAGTTTGAACGCTGTGTGGGCCGTATTTCCTGGTTTGTGAATGCCGGCATGCGCTTCGTGGAAGAAACCTGCAAGATGCGCGCATTCTGCGAAATGTGGGACGAAATCTGCCAGGAACGGTACGGCGTCAAAAATCCAAAATACCGCCGTTTCCGGTACGGCGTGCAGGTGAACTCTCTGGGACTGACCGAAGAGCAGCCTGAAAACAATGCCTGGCGCATTCTTATCGAAACCCTCGGTGTGACGCTCAGCCGTAATGCGCGCTGTCGCGCCTTGCAGCTACCCGCCTGGAATGAGGCATTGTCACTGCCCCGCCCCTGGGACCAGCAATGGTCTCTGCGCTTGCAACAGATTCTGGCTTACGAAACCGACCTGCTCGAATATCCCGACTTATTCGATGGCTCCCACGTGATTGCCTCCAAAGTCAAAGAACTCAAAGAGCAGGCCTTTGCCGAAATCCATAAAATCATCGATATGGGCGGTGGTATCGAAGCCGTCAAAACCGGTTATATGAAATCGGCGCTGGTGAGTTCCCAAAGTGAACGCATGGCCAAGCTGGTGAAAGGCGAGCAAGTGGTGGTGGGTAAGAACAAATGGACCGACGGTCTGGAATCCCCCCTTGTGGGGGGCCAGGATGGCGGCATTTTCATGGTCGATGCTGACGCCGCCGCCCGCACCATCGATGCACTGAATCAAACCCGCGCCCGACGCGACGAGCATCAGGTGCGAGAGGCCCTCGCCCAACTCGCCAAGGATGCACGCGAAGGCAACAATATGATGCCCGCCTCCATCGCCTGCGCCAAAGCCCGGGTCACGACGGGCGAGTGGGCCGACACCTTGCGTGAAGCCTTTGGCGAATTCCGTCCACCCACCGGCGTAGACGGCCAGGCACTGCAGGTAGAGAGCGATATGCTGGCGAGCGTGCGCGCCAAGGTCGAACAATTTATTCGCGACCATGGTTACCGGCCCCGCATGGTTGTGGGCAAACCCGGCTTGGATGGCCATTCAAATGGTGCAGAAATGATTGCCGTCGCCGCCCGCCATGCCGGCTTTGACGTCGTGTATTTTGGCATCCGGCTGAGTGCCGCCGACATCGTGCAATCGGCGCTGGAAGAAAATGTGGATGTGATCGGAATCTCCCTGCTCTCCGGGTCACATAACGAGATCATTGATCAATTGTTTGACGAACTGGAGCAGAGCGGCGCGCGCGATGCCATACCGGTCATACTTGGCGGCATTATTCCCACACCCGACTTTCAAGGGCTGTATAAAAAAGGCATCAAGCGTATCTTCACGCCCAAGGATTTTGATCTCATGGGAGTGATGAACGAAATTCTCGATGTCATCGTGGAACAGAAATCCTCGGCAGCATGAGCGCCTTGAATCATAAACCCGATGTCGCCGATTTGGATGCGCTCCGGGATGCGTTTGAGCAACCGCTCTCCGCGCAGCTCGAAGCGCTGCTTGAGCAGGCGCGCGCTCACGAAAAATGGCCCACCGCGCAACTGATTTCGTTGTTTGAGCGCAGCCATCGCGATAGCTTGATTGCCCGCCATCAGATCGGCACCTATCTGCACGCGCATGCCGACACCTTCAACAAACAGGCGCTCGTGCTGGGCGTCACGGGCACACCCGGTGCCGGCAAATCGAGCCTGATCGGCACCCTTTGCCTCGAGCTTCTACAGCGCATGCCCCAGCTCAGTATTGCCGTGCTGGCGATTGACCCCTCCAGCCAGCGTTCCGGCGGGGCGCTGCTCGGCGACCGCACCCGCATCCACTTTCCCTCGCGAGAAAAACGCCTGTTTTTCCGCTCACAGGCGTCGCAACAGGATCTGGGGGGCATGGCAAAAAGTACGTTTCATGTGACCCGCCTGCTGCGCAAACTGTTTGATCTGGTGATTATCGAAACGGTGGGCATTGGCCAGAGCGAGATCGAAATTCAGCGGCTCAGCGACCATACACTGCTGGTTATGCAGCCTCTGGCGGGTGATCAGGTGCAGTTCATGAAAGCCGGCATCATGGAGATACCCGACGCTTTCGTAATCAACAAGTGTGACGAGGACGAACTGGCACGCAAAAGCCTGCACCTGCTAAAGGCCAGTCTCAAACTGGCGCGCCTGCAGGAAAGCGATGATCCCAACAGCAGCCCCGATATTTTCATGACCAGCGCTACGCGCGGCAAAGGCATCGGCGAGTTGGCACACTATCTGGAACAACAACTGGCCGTGTACCCACAGAGCGATATACAGGGCACCCAGCAAGCGCATGAGGCCTATTTTCTGCGCAAATGGGTGATGCAGGCCTACGGCGAGTTCGGCCTTGGCATACTGCAGCACTTTGCCGACGAACCCGGTCTGCAAACCGGCAGTTTTGAACAAAAAGAGCTGCACTTTAAGCGCCTAGTCACGCGCTTTTTGAGCGAGCTGAATTGAGAACACGTTCGCAGGACACTTGCCCTCAAAAGGGTGTAATGTCAGAAGGTTATTGTGCAATACTGAACAACACAGTATTCCATACTTGCGACAGCAAACAACAACAAAAAAAACCAAACCCCAAACAACAATAAGACAGAGGAAAAAATCATGACCAAGGAACTCTATGGTATTGCTGAGGCCCCTCCCCTGGGCGACGTTCCAGCGAAAATGCACGGCTGGCTGATTCGCCCGGAGCGATTTGGCGAGCCGCAAAAGGCCTTCCAGCAAGAAGTGGTCGATGTCCCCGAAATTGCAGACGATGAAGTGCTGGTGTACGTCATGGCCGCCGGCGTCAACTACAACAATGTGTGGGCGGGCCTCGGTGTGCCGATTGATGTGATCGGCGCACGCAACAAGGCCGGTGAACCCGAAACCTTCCACATTGGCGGTTCGGATGCATCCGGGATTGTCTACAAGGTCGGCAAGGACGTCACCAGCTTGAAGGTCGGCGACGAAGTGGTGGTACATTGCGGCGTCTGGCAGAAGAACTGCCCGGCAGAACAAAAAGGCAAAGACCCCATGTACGACCCCAGCTTTCGCATTTGGGGCTACGAAACCAACTTTGGCAGTTTTGCCCAATTCACCAAGGTACAGGATCACCAGTGCCTGCCTAAACCCAAGCATCTCTCCTGGGAAGAGGCTGCCTCTTACATGCTGGTTGGGGCCACCGCCTATCGCATGCTGATGGGCTGGGCGCCCAATCAATTGAAAAAGGACGATGTCGTGCTGGTATGGGGGGGCGCCGGCGGCCTGGGTTGCATGGCAATACAAATCGCCCGTGCTATGGGCGCCAAACCCATCGCGGTGGTCTCCGATAACAGCAAGTTCGAGTACTGCGAACAACTCGGCGCCGTGGGGTGCATCAATCGTAAGGATTTCGACCACTGGGGCATGCTGCCACACTGGAAAGACAACGACGGCTACGCCCAGTGGACGCAAGGCGCACGTAAATTCGGCAAAGCCATCTGGGATGTGCTCGGTGAGCGCCGCGGTGTGGATATTGTCTTTGAACATCCCGGTGAGACCACCCTGCCTACTTCGGTACTGGTATGCGAAACCGGCGGCATGGTAGTGATTTGTGCCGGTACCACGGGCTACAACGCCACACTGGATCTGCGTTATCACTGGATGCGACAGAAGCGTCTGCAAGGCTCACACTTTGCCAACGACGAGCAATGCAAGGGCATCAACGATCTGGTCATTGCCGGCGAGGTGGACCCGTGTCTGTCCCGCGCATTTTCCTACAGCGAGCTGCCCGATTCGCACCAGCTCATGTATGAGAACCAGCACCCCCACGGCAATATGTCGATTCTGGTTGGCGCCGCGGATTTCGGCATGGGCCGCACCTAGCAGTAGCTCCTCACTTCACCTCAGAAAGGCGCCTCTACGGGCGCCTGTTCCTGCCCCTTACTCCGCATCTCTGTACACCCATAAAGGCCCTGAAAATTTCGCCACTGATGTGGATACCTCCGGAATTGCTCTCAACCCGCAGTGCCTGGTGACAAGTTCTTGGTGCAGCTTCAGGGCGTTGCTTGCAATATTCACGAGGTCTTTCGGCACCGGCGTACTACGTTTGGCCTGCTGTGTACTGCTCAAGACCTGCGCGTGAGCAGAGAAGAGGAGGCAACCGGACTGAATGTTGCCGAGCATGGTGCCAAAACCGTAGGGCTGGATCCAATGCCTTGGATGGCGCAGCGCGCCCTATTTTTCCGGGGGCAGGGAATAGCTGCCGGTCACATGCGCCACCAGCTCTTCTGAACCCTCACTGCGAATGCCTACCTCACAGAAGGCAATGCGCTTACCCAGTTTGAGAATATTGGCTTCAGCAATTAAGGCAACCTGCTCCGGGCGCTGCATAAAATTGATATTCAGGTTACTGGTCACCGCCATGGCGACTTTACCAAGGCTCCCCAGAATCGCGGCATACATGGCCGTGTCACCGGCCGCCATGATAATGGGCCCCGAAACCGTGCCGCCGGGCCGAATATTGCGTTCCTGAAACGGAATGCGAATGCGCGCCTCGCCCTCGGCAATATGCTCCACCTGTAAATCGATGTCTTCGGCCATGGGCACCCACTCGCGAATGAGTCGCTGAACTTGCTGCGCACTTAAACGCATACATTTCTCCTTTCGGCTTCGCTTACTGCAAAATACTGTACCTGTCGCAGAGTGGCCTTTAAAATGTGCCCTTCGTGCGCGAGCGCTCACCTTAGGAGTTCGCGCCTGTCTATGCAAGCAGCCAACAGAGGATACACCCGTCTCATGCGCGCCAGCCGCTTTTTAATCGCCACGCAGAAAGAAACTCCCGCCGACGCCGAAGTCATCAGTCACCAGCTTATGCTGCGTGCAGGGCTCATTCGCAAGCTCGCTTCAGGCTTGTACAACTGGCTGCCTATGGGACTGCGTGTGCTCAGAAAAGTAGAAACCATTGTGCGCGAAGAAATGGATCGCAGCGGCGCTCAGGAGCTGCTCATGCCGGTCGTACAACCGGCCGAGTTATGGGAAGAGTCTGGGCGCTGGCAACAATACGGCGGCGAGTTACTGCGCATTAAAGACCGCCACGAACGTGACTTCTGCCTCGGCCCGACACACGAAGAAGTCATCACCGATCTGATTCGCAATGAGTTGAAAAGCTACAAGCAGCTGCCCGCTAACTTCTATCAGATTCAAACCAAGTTCCGCGATGAGCGTCGCCCCCGTTTCGGCGTGATGCGCGCCCGCGAGTTCCTCATGAAAGATGCCTACTCCTTCCACATTGATCAGGCCTCTCTGGATGACACCTACGCACTGATGTACGACACCTACACCAGAATTTTCACCCGTCTGGGCCTGGATTTTCGCGCCGTACAAGCCGATTCCGGCAGCATTGGCGGCAGCTCTTCGCACGAGTTTCATGTTCTGGCAGACTCCGGCGAAGATGCCATCGCCTTCAGTACCGAGGGCGACTATGCTGCCAATATCGAACTTGCGGAGGCCGTTGCGACGGGAGAGCGCCCGGCACCGGGCGAGGCCATGACCCGCGTGGCAACACCGGAGCAAAAAACGATTGAGGAGGTGAGTGCCTTTCTGAATCTGGATGCCGCTCAGGTACTCAAAACCCTGATAGTGAAGGGCGAAGCCGAAGAAGATGGCAGCGCAGCACCCCTTGTGGCGCTTGTGTTACGCGGCGATCACAGTCTGAATGAGATCAAAGCCGAAAAACTACCCGGTGTGGCAAGCCCGCTGGTATTTGCCAGTGATGCAGAAGTGCAGGCAGCAACCGGCGCCAGCGTGGGTTCCATCGGGCCCGTGAAGCTGGAGTTACGTATTGTGGCCGATCGCAGTGCCGCGCTCTGCGGCAACTTTGCCTGCGGCGCGAATGAAGATGGCCAGCATCTGATTAACGTGAACTGGGAGCGCGACCTGCCGCTCCCCGAAATTGCTGACTTGCGCAACGTATTGGAAGGCGATGCAAGCCCCGATGGCAAAGGCGATATTGTGATCAAACGCGGCATTGAAGTGGGGCATATTTTTAAGCTGGGTAATAAGTACAGTGCAGCAATGAATGCCACCGTGCTGGACGAGCATGGCAAGGCCAGCATCATGGAAATGGGATGTTACGGGATTGGTGTGTCGCGTATTGTGGCCTCGGCCATTGAACAGAATCACGACGAAAACGGGATTATCTGGCCTCAGGCCATCGCCCCCTTCGAACTCGCGCTGGTGCCACTGAATCTGCACAAGTCCGAAGTCGTGGCCGAACACACCGAAAAACTCTACAGCGCGCTGCAGGAACTCGGTGTGGACGTATTCCTTGATGACCGTAATGAACGCCCGGGCTTCAAGTTTGCCGACATGGAACTGATCGGCATTCCCCACCGACTGGTGATTAGTGATCGAGGTATCAAAAACGGCACCTTGGAATACAAAGGCCGTGGCGATACCGACAGTACCGATGTCACACTTGAAGAGGCTCTGAGTTTTCTTAAATCCAAACTCGGGCTAGACTGAAACCCGCCCGAAATTGGTATGTTTAAGGTCCGTGAACAGTAACGCATCCCTCCGCTCTGCTTGCCTCCGATTGGCCGGGGTTTTCCTT
>JBFHUL010000030.1:0-34817 GCA_041590075.1 Oleiphilaceae bacterium | reverse complement strand
TTTTGTGCCGAAGGCGTCTTCTCTTACATCGTTAACGCCCTGCGTGAAACGATTGCCGCCAATATTCAGCCAGAGCGAATTTGCTTCGATTTCGAACAACCTCGTTACGCACAGGAATACGGGCGCCACTTTGCCTGCGATATGGACTTTTCGCAGCCGCTGGCCATGCTGGTACTCGACAAGTCCTTGCTGACTCGCGGCCTGTCTACCACGAATGCCACGCTGCATTCGCTTTACCTGAACAAATGCATGGATCAATGGCGGCGCGGCCCCCGCTACCGCGATATCTGCTATCGCGCCATGATTGCACTGATGCAACAACACCCCGAAAGTTTCTCCAGCCAGGCGCTGGCGAACGCTTTGAACATTTCAGTGCGTGGCCTGCAAAAGCGTCTTAACAAACACGATCTGTCGTTCTCACACCTGAGCGCCCGCGCGCGCCGGGAACTGGCCAAGATCTATCTGTTTCAGCGCCAGGCGACGATAGACCTCACCGCCGAACAATTGGGATTTCAAACCAGCTCTGGATTTCGGCGCTTTTTCAAGAGCGAGTTCGGGCAAACACCCGCCGAGTTTGTAGGCCGCCGCAGCTACCCGCGCACGGCGTAATTTTCTGCTTCTTTGTTAATCATTTACGTTTCTTTTTTAGTGTATTGGATTAGACTAAACGGCTTGGCCGCGGGCGGTGTCCAGGCATAGCCCGTATACGGCGTGTTGTCCTTCTGAAAGCTGGCTATTATTTTTTTGTTTTTGAGACTGTGTGCAGGTAGCGATTCCCATGAAAACCATCAAGAAATCTTCCAAACTCGACAACGTTTGCTACGACATTCGCGGCGAAGTTGCGCGAGAGGCACGTCGTTTGGAAGAAGAGGGACATCGCATACTCAAACTCAACATCGGCAACCCGGCCCCCTTTGAATTCGATGTACCCGAAGAAATTCAGACCGATGTGATACGCAATCTGCCTAATGCTCAGGGCTATAGCGATTCGAAGGGGCTGTATTCCGCGCGCAAGGCTGTGATGCAGCATTACCAGTCACGCAATATTCTGGATGTGGATATCGAGGATATCTATCTGGGTAACGGTGCCAGCGAGCTGATCGTGATGTCCATGCAGGCTCTGCTTAACAATGGCGACGAAGTGCTGATCCCCACGCCAGACTACCCTCTGTGGACCGCTGCCGTCACGCTGAGCGGCGGCAAGCCCGTGCACTATTTGTGTGATGAAGACAACAAGTGGTGGCCCTCGGTGGAGGATATTCGCAGTAAAGTCACTGCCAATACCAAAGCTATTGTGGTCATCAATCCGAATAATCCGACGGGCGCGGTCTACCCCAGAGAACTGCTGCTGGAGTTGGTCGAGATTGCGCGGGAACACCGAATTCTGCTGCTGGCCGATGAGATCTACGACAAAATTCTTTACGATGGCGCCATGCACACGCCGTTGGCCTCACTGTCGCATGATGTATTAACGCTCACTTACAACGGCCTGTCGAAATCCTATCGGGCCGCTGGCTATCGCTCCGGCTGGATGATGATCAGCGGGCCCAAGCATGTCGCCGAAGACTTTATTGATGGCATCGACATGCTCGCGTCCATGCGTTTGTGCTGCAATGTGCCGGCACAATTTGCCATTCAGACTGCCTTGGGCGGCTACCAGAGCATTAACGATCTCATCGCACCGGGTGGCCGTTTTTACGAACAACGCAATGTCGCATGGGAGCGCTTGAACAGAATCCGGGGCGTATCCTGCGTCAAGCCGGAAGGCGCGCTCTATTTGTTCGTCAAACTCGATCCGGACGTACATAAAATATACAACGACGAAAAACTGGTGCTTGATCTGCTCAAGCAACAACGCATTCTGATTGTGCATGGCACGGGCTTTAACCTGAAGGACCAGCAGCATTTCCGCTTTGTCTTTCTGCCACGTGAAGATGTGCTGATAGATGCCATCGAGCGCTTTGAGTTGTTTTTATCCACCTATGAGCAGGAACCCAGCGACGCCGCCATCGACGTCGCAAAATAAGGCTCTGGCTACTCTGTGCTCGCCGCCAACCGGCTTTCGCTGAGTTGGCGCGCCACCTTTTCTTTCACGCCATTGAAAAAAACACCGAACTGAAAAAATGCCGGGATTCCGGCTGGAAAAATCACGGGTTCGGTGCTGCAATGAAAAGTAGGTCTCGCATTTCTGATGCTCTTCGCAGCGCTTCAGGAATCACCGACGAATGACATATTCTCCCCAGATTAATAGTGATGTTTGATATTCATATCGAAGAGTTCTTTATCGATTGTTTTGCAGTGTTATCTCAGCTGTACCAATCCTTTCCAAGCGCCCGCGCCGTATTTGTTGAAGACATTTCCGGCCCCGACAACCCGGATGAATACGGTGTACACAGCAAGCGCTTCCAGGCCTGCTTTGGCGCCATGCTCTGGCTCGAGCGTGAAGGCTACCTGCAATATGAAGCGACCCTACGCCAGGAGGCAATCGATCAAGCCTGCCTGACGTCCAAAGGCTTGTTATTACTCTCACGAACCGCCTTCGACCCATCACTTCAGGCCTTACGCGAAAGCGTAGAGCCGGTGGACGACAGTCTGGCAGGAAAGCCCAATATCGAAACCCTGAAACACCTGCACCGCCACGGTACCTCCACACAATTGGCTCTCGCGATGCGCACCCTGATAGGACAAACACAGCACCATGAAACCTGAATCCCAACCAAAGGAAGTGGCTACCAATGAATTCGGCCAGGTGCTTGGCACCGCGGTCGACGGCTGGCAGCCACCCCCGGCAGTCGCCGATGCGGAACTTACCCGCAAGCTTACGGGCCGCTATTGCCAGATGGAGCCGCTGCGTAAAGAGCACGACCATGCATTAATGGCTGCTTTTGATCAGGCCGCCGAAAGCTTATGGACCTATTTACCCTACGGCCCATTCCGAGGTATCAGAAGTTACCAGAAATGGATTCGCGGCTTTTTGAAACAGCCGCATGATGTGTTTGCCTATGTGATTCAATCACCGGAAGAACAGATTCTGGGGCTCTGTGCGTACGCGCGCATTCAACCCGAAGCGGGCTCCATCGAAGTAGCCCACTTGTGTTTCTCACCTCTGCTGCAACAGACGCGCGCGGCCACCGAGGCCATATTCATGATGATAGACGCTGCCTTTACCCTGGGTTATCGGCGCGTGGAATGGAAATGTAACGCCCTGAACATCGCCTCGGTGGCCGCGGCCGGACGTTTCGGATTTCGTTATGAAGGCACCTTTCGACACGCGCAAGTGGTGAAAGGTCACAACCGGGACACAGACTGGTTCTCGATACTCGACCACGAATGGACACAGCTCAAACCCTGCTATGAAGAGTGGCTGGACAAGGCAAACTTTGATCGCAAGGGCATTCAGAGAAAGCGGCTGTCCAGCTTGACGCAATCGGTGGTGAAAAGCATGAATGCCGACACACACTCCGAATAGGCCGCGCGCTCGCCGCCCTGAGGGGTGTCTAACTCGCGTTTTCCGGGAGCACTGGCCACTGCCGGGCGTTGGGCAAGGCGTGCAGTTTTTCGATCAAGACCCGTCGGCGCTCGGCCGACAGGGTCTCGAACTCAAACTGACTGTAGATACCTGAGCCATTGTCTACTTGTGTAATGGTGAAGGCGAGCGCCAAAAGCGTGGCCTTGCCTTCTTCAAGCCGAAACTCCCAGTCCACCGGATAACCTTCACCCATCGCCTGGTTAAAGCGCCACCCCGCAGCGGAAATCCATTTGAGTCGTGTAACCGTGTAGCGCCCCGGCTCAAGACCCGCCTCCAGAGTAAAAATCTCCCGATTATTATCGAACCAGACTTCGGTCGTCTCCCCGGCGGAGTCGCCATCCAGCTTTTTCAGTTCGACAGAATAGCGCCGCGCCCAGCTATCGAATGACTTATTCTGTGTGGTTTTGGCGATAACGAGGAGTGTTTGCGCGTCCGCTCTTGGTGGCACATCCAGCGATGAGCAGGCCGTGCAAAACATTAAAAGAATGAGCACCAAATATAAGGGTGCAGGCGTTCCGTGCATGGTAACTTCTTCCTGTAAGGCTATGAAAACTAGAATATTTAACTAAATAAAAAGTATACCAATACTCTCCCTCATGGGTCATCCCGGTGTAGGCAAACCTGCTCACACTTTCGCAGCATCAGGCGAGATAGCGTATTTCGTAGAGCAGTTCATCTTCGTAACCACACAGGATACGATGAAAACCCGACAGGGCACGGTCCAGATTGTCGTCGCCGCTGTCGACGCGCAGGGGCGCACCATTGAGTGCCTTGATCTTTTCCTGCGTGGCGATGAACTGGATGTTCGCCACGCCTACCTGCCGTAAAATTCGCGGGCTGATCTGCTGGTTTCCCCGCCCAAGCACAACCCCTTGCCCTCCGATAATCGACAACAGTATGCGACTTTTAGGATAGGTGCGTAACAGATCGTAGAGCTGGCTCTCATACACGTCGTTGGCAAGCGTTTGCCCCTGATACCAGAGATCCACGCCCAGCAAGGTAGGATTGCTCACCCCGAGGCACTGCTTGATATGCATGAGCGTGCCACCTGAGCCCAGCACGTAAAGCGTATCATCCCGTAATTCCTCGGTCAGATAGGCGGCAATTTCATCCAGCATCAGGGTATCGTCGGGCAGGCCAGAGCATTTCACACGCTGCACCAGAAGCTGATCATCGGGCACCAACAACTCGCCGTAGTGGCGGGTGCGCACCTCGCCACGCGCGAAAGCGGCTTCATCAATATCACGCACTTCGGCATGGGTGAGCGCCACCAGTTTCCGGGCGAGCAGACTGTCTACCACCGAAACCAGGGCGCGGGGTGTCACGCAGAACACACCGGAGTGCATTTTCACGCCCGCAGGAATACCCAACACGGGTAGCCGGGTCTGCACGGCGCGGCAGATATCTCTGGCCGTACCATCGCCACCGGCAAACACCAACAAATCGGGTTGCTGCGCAAGCAGGGCCTGGGCAGCGGCTACGGTATCCGCGGCGCAGGTAAGTTCACCGGCCTGATAATGCACCGTGTGTGAAATACCCTCCTGCTGACACAGCGCAGCCCCCATCCCCCCTGATGCGGTAAGGATCTCTATGTGGTGGGGCAAATCATTCAAGCCACGAAGCACATCCCCTACCCGCTCGGCCACACGCGAGTGCACGCCGCGCTCACGGGCTTTATACACGGTATCGGGGGCATCGCTACCTTTGAGCCCGGCAGGCCCTCCCAGACCGGCGACGGGATTAATAATCAGGGCGAGTTTGAATGCCGGGGCGCCATGGGGTTGAATCAAAATATCAGGGTATCCTGTGATCTGACGGTGCGCTAGGGGTGCTCATGAATATAGTTGGCAAGCGACAGGCGCGTTTCATCATTCAGGTCACGAAACTCAAGCCCCATCGCATACTGACTGGACTGGGCATCACGGTGCAGGGTTTCACAATTGCGAATCACGCCGGCGACATGCACCCGTTTGGTGATGCCACTGACCTCAAGCCGAAAATCGACGATCAGTTCGTGCCCCGCCTGCCCCAGCAATTCCGGCGCTTCGATACGCGCGCCGCTGCAGCTCAGGTTGGTGATACTGGCCGGTTTGGGCCAGTCGTCCACGACAATGAAGTCACTGTCTACCCAGGCATCCAACTGCGTATCAATGCGCTCAGCATTGCGAATGAGTGTGCTTTCAATCTCGTGGGGAAATGCCAAGTGGTAATAACTGAAAGGCTGCACGGCGCGATACACCACGTGGCTTTCAAACGCACAGGCTTTGCGCCCATCCATGAAGCGAACAATCACCGCGCTACCTTTTTCGAGATAGATTTCTTTGCCCTCGCGCAGGGGGGCGCTCACCATGATGCTTTTGCCTTCCACAAAGCCGAGCAGGCGCACGGGCATTTTTCGTGCAGGAGAGATACTTTCAAGCATCAGTGACAAACCAACCGGCAGCGACACATTTAGTTTCGCACTGTTTGCTTGCCCATCGTTGGCTGCGGTGTCGTGTTCCACGCGCGCACCTCACGTTTTGACGTTAAAGCCCAAAGCCCTGAACTTGCTGTGCAGATCCGAATTGGCTTGCTTCAAGTGCACCTTCACACCGGAAAATTCCCGACGACAGCGATACTCCTTGCGAAAGCGGTCGAAGGCAGCATGCCGCTCCTGTTCATCCAGGTGCATGGCGGCACGCAGTTGGCTATGATCATGCCGCACATCGAAACACGCCCGTATTGCCGTATGGATACACCAGTCCGCATCGGCCATGGAGGTAAAGGCCATTTTTGAGAGTGGCGGCTCCTCCAGAAACTGCCCGGACTTATGCCGCGCCGGCAAACCCAGACTACCACACAGAGCCCGATAGACCATTTCGGTACCGGCAACCTTGCCATCAAAACTGTAGCCCGCAATGTGCGGCGTACCAATAAAGACCAGTCTCGCCAGCGTATGATCGATATCCGGTTCGTTTTCCCATACATCCAGAATCGCGGCAAACCCATCGTCACGTTGCAGGCGCTGCTTGAGTGCCGCATTATCGATGACCGCGCCACGACTGGTATTGATCAGCACCTGATCTCCGCGCAGCGCATCAAGGCGTGTTTCATCAAAAAAGTGATGGGTGGCATGCTCGCCTTGCATGGTGAGTGGCACATGCAAGCTGATGACCTCGGCCTGAAGTACCTCTTCAAGACTGCTCAGTCCTTCCTGATCCTCCAGTAATGGATCGTAAATCAGGCAAGTCACCCCCATTTTGCTGAGACGCTTGTGCAGCAAACTCCCTACGTTGCCATAGCCGATAATGCCCACGCGATGCTGATCGAACCTGAAATTGTGCGTTTCGGTTAACACCGACAGGCACGAAAGCACATATTCGACCACAGAATTGGCATTGCTGCCCGGTGCGTGTGCAAAGGTGATGCCCTGCCGATCCAGATATTCCGTATCGACATGATCAATACCAATCGTGCAGCTGCCCACAAAGCGCACCCGACTTCCGGCCAGCAAAGCCTCATTCACCGGGGTCACTGAACGTATAATCAGTGCGTCGGCATCGCGCACATCCTCGTTGCAGATCTCGCGGCCGGGTCGCTCAAGCACGTCTCCCATGGCGCCAAAAAAGCGCTGCAGAAGCGGAATGTTTTCATCGGCCACGATTTTCATTTAGCCGGCTCCGAGGCATCACTACCTGCGGCATTTTTTTCGAGCAAATAATCGGGATACTCGCACTGCAACTTCATCCCAATATACTGTTCTATTTCAGGCAGTAAAAACGCATCGTCTTCACAGGCAAACGAAATCGACACCCCGGTTTCGCCCGCGCGACCGGTGCGGCCAATGCGGTGCACGTAGTCTTCCGGATCTTCCGGCAGGTTATAATTGAATACGTGACTCACACCATCGACATGAATGCCCCGGCCGGCCACGTCAGTCGCCACCAGAATTTCAATCTGGCCTTTCTTGAACTGATCAAGCGTGCGAATACGTTTGTGCTGTGGCACCTCGCCCGATAACAGGGCGGCTTTCACCCCCTTCTGCTTCAAGGTGGCTTCAAGTCGCCGGGTTTCATCCCTGCGATTACCGAAAATAATCGCCTTGGAAACCTGGTTGACCTCGATATAACGGCAGATGATTTCGAGTTTTTCGTCGGTGGGCACCATGAACACCTTCTGCTCCACCTTCTCGGTCGTTAACTGCTCTGCTTCGATTTCGATGTGAATCGGATGCTGAGTCCAGCGTCGCGACAGATTCAGCACATCGTCACTGAACGTGGCACTGAACATGAGCGTTTGACGACTATCGGTTTTCGGGCAGCGACTCAGAATACGTTTTACATCGGGAATGAACCCCATATCCAACATACGATCCGCTTCATCAATCACCAGAAAGTCGAGCTGGTCGAGATACAGGTCACTGCTGTTGAGGAAATCAATCAGGCGACCCGGTGTAGCCACCAGAATATCGATCACGTTGGAACGTACAAAATCCTTTTGCTTGTGGTAATCAATACCGCCCAACACCGAATAAACCGGCATATCCAGATGTTTGGTGAGCGCCTGCGCATCCTTCTCTATCTGCAGGGCCAGTTCGCGCGTGGGGGCAATGATCAGTGCGCGCGGTTCACTGGCATAGCGATCTTCGGCAGGGATCGGGCGTTTGATCAGGTCGTTGATAATCGTGATCAGAAACGCGGCCGTTTTGCCTGTACCGGTTTGTGCCTTGCCGATCACGTCGTGCCCCTTCAGAGTATAGGGCAAGGCTTCGGCCTGAATCTCGCTACAGTATTCGTATTTGAGATCAGCAATCGCATGCAAAAGCGGGAGTTCCAGACCCAAATCGTGAAAGCGGGTTTTGCCTTCCTGTTCCGGTACCTGATAATCGTCAAGCGTCCACACCTTGGGCGGGGCTTTATCTTTCTTGGCGGGATTTCTGTTTACCGACGCAGCACCAGCCTTGGGCGCTTTTGCGGTTTTACTGGGGGGGGATGACGCCACGTTATCCTGCGCACTGTTTTCTACTTCCCCGTGTTTTTCTTCTTTTTTATCGCGCTTTTTACCGAACAAACCACCTAACATATGCGGTTATCCTCCAGAAGGAAGCAGCAACTGAAGCATTCCTCCGTTTGTTGCGCTGTCACGCGTTGAGCTTTTTTCATCGACTTCTCTATTAGATTTTGGAGCACAGAGCTTATTCGCCTGAATCGCGCCATGCAAGCCTTTCACGCCCATTACAAAGCGACATTCAGGTCAACACAAAAAAGATAGCCGAAAATCCTCTTCACTCAACTCCGAAAGCGACCAATCCTGATGCCGAAAAAAACGCCCCAAACTCAGGGCAAAGCGCTCCGCGCGTGCCGGTAAACCCTGACGCAGGTAGCGCTGCGCCTGCCCGACCACCGCCTCTTTGAAAGACACGCTGGCGCCGGCATCGGGACTCATTAAATTGTCGACGCTGAGCCTGAAATCGCTGTTACAGCACCGCGAAAATATCCATTCGAGGGCCTGCGGCTTGAATTCCACCTGCTCAAACGCCAATTGTTGTTGCGCGGAGCGGCCATCAGGCTCGTACCAGTACCCGTAATCGAGCTGCTGACGACGGGCTTGCCCCGCAATACACCAATGACTGACTTCATGCAGCGCGCTGGCAAAATAGTCATGTGTTGAGTAAATACGATGCACATCTTCCGGGTCTGAGGCTGGCAAATACAGCGGCTCATGTGCACCCGGTTCCAGCCGGGTGCGATGACTTCGTTCAAAACATTGATTGAATACGGCAGCCAATTCATCGACATCAAATTGGTTGGACATAATACCTGAGCGATAGGAACAACTAGGGGCCAGAAAGTGTGCCAGATTACATAGCGGTAAGCCACCACGATGCTGCAAGATACAAAAGAGTTCGGCATACTCACCAATCGAAACAATTTTGCCTGCCTATTTGTGCGGAAATCACACTTCCAAGCGAACCAAGGCGCTAAAGTAGGGTCTTACTCCGAGTCATGACAAATCCATCAACCATGAGTGATCGCCTCCCCATGCCCGTGCGCGCCGTGTTTCTGCCATGCATTACGTTTTTTTGTTTGTGCCTGTGCCTGCCATCCGCCTTCGCGGGCTCACTGCTCAACACCAACCAGAGCTCCCTGAACACCACCGCACAACAGCATGACGAATTTCTCAAGGTCGATGCCGCATTTCTGTTTGTCTCCGAGGCGGTACCGGGTGGACTGAAACTCAGCTGGGATATCGCCGAAGACTATTTTTTGTATCGCGAGCGCTTTAAGTTTCGCGCGGAGAGCCCCGGGCTCACCATCGGTCAGCCCGAGTTTTCCCAGACAGGTAAAAAGAAAGACGATCCCTACTTTGGCGAAGTGCACATTATTCACGACACCTTAACGGTGTTCCTGCCCATTGCACTGGACGGTGGGGCAACAGAGGGAGAGGTGCGCATCACCTATCAGGGCTGTGCCGAAGCAGGCCTATGCTATCCCCCGGTACACCACACTGAATTGTTCATGCCCGTTGACGGCGGCGCAGCCAGCGGCCCGACCACCCCACCACTATCACAAGCCATGAATACGACAGCCGCACCGAGAAATCTCGAGAATGCCGGGGGGGTATTTGCCTTTATTCAGTCCAGCGGCTTACCACTTATTTTCGGTATTTTCTTTGTGCTGGGCATTGGGCTCACTTTTACGCCCTGTGTCTTCCCGATGATCCCGATCATCACCAGCATCATTGCAGGGCAGCAATCCCCCTCGACCGGCAAATCCCTCACCCTGGCAGGTGCCTATGTCTTCGGTATGGCCCTCACCTATTCGGCCGCAGGTGTTGCCACTGGCTTACTTGGAGCCGGCGCGAATGTGCAGGCTGCCCTGCAGGACCCCATACTGCTAAGCGTATTCGCCGCGATATTCGTTGCGCTGGCACTGGCCATGTTCGGACTTTATGAGCTGCAGTTGCCCGCCTTTATTCGCGATCGCCTCAATAACACCAGCCAGAGCATGACCGGCGGCAAGCTTACCTCGGTTTTTTTCATCGGTGCACTCAGTGCACTGGTCGTCTCGCCTTGTGTGTCGGCACCTTTGGCCGGCGCACTGCTTTACATCAGCAGCACCGGCGACGCCGTAATCGGCGGACTATCTTTATTCGCCCTGGGTCTCGGCATGGGTGTGCCACTGCTGTTGATTGCTGTAGGTGGCGGCAAACTGCTGCCCAAGGCCGGGCACTGGATGGAGCACGTGAAGGCGGTGTTTGGCGTGATGCTGATGGCGGTCGCGATCTGGCTGCTGAGTCGCGTTTTGCCCGGCCCGGTAAGTTTGGCCCTGTGGGCGATATTACTGGGCCTCAGCGCTGCACACATGGGCGCTTTTGACGCCGCCGAGCGAGGCTGGCCAAGGCTCGCCAAAGGCAGCGGCCTGATCATGGCCTTTTACGCGGCCTTATTGTTGATCGGCTCGGCAACGGGCGCCGATGATCCCCTGCGCCCTTTATCAGCCTTGAATACCGGTAACGCAGCGAGCAATTCGGCGACCGGAAACAGCAAGTCGTCATTACAGTTTACGGTTATTCATGATCAGACCGGCTTGCAGGAACAACTGCAGGCGGGTCAGCAATCACAACGCCCGGTGATGGTCGACTTCTATGCGGACTGGTGTATCAGCTGCAAAATCATGGAAGATCAGGTCTTTCCGCAACCGCAAATCGCAAGCAAAATGTCACGCTTTAATCTGGTCAAGGCAGATGTAACCGAAAACTCGCCGGGCAATCAGGCTCTGATGGAACAGTTCGGTTTGTTCGGCCCCCCCTCCATCCTGTTCTTTGACGCGCAGGGCAAGGAAATCCAAGCCCTACGCATCGTGGGCGAGGTGACTGCCGAGGACTTTGAGTCCCGCCTGCAAGCCGCCCTGAAGACTCAGCAACAGCCGCTCTCCCTTGCCAGCATCGAAGGCTAATCAACGCAGTTTGAGGCGAGCGCGACCGCACTGTCTTGAGTCAGTACCGCGGCTCGGTTAGTATCGCCGCGACGTCACACTTACCCGGATTGCATCATTTCTTCCTTGCACACCCCCACCATCAGCCATCAGGCCACGCATCGACAAGCCATTGCCGCCGTCATTCTCGGCGAGCTGTGTTTCGCGGTGATGGGGGGCATCATCAAGCACCTTTCGACCGATCTGGATAATGCCATGATCGTGTTCTTTCGTAACGCGCTGGCGATTATGCTGCTCGCGCCCATGATCGCAATGACGCTCGGTCGTGGTGGCTTTATCACGCGGGAATGGCACTTTCATCTGCTGCGCGGCGTGATTGGCGTCAGTGCGATGTCCTGCTTTTTCTATGTGCTCGGTCGCATGCACTTTACCGAAGCCATTCTGCTCAAGCTCACCACGCCGTTTTTTATTCCGCTGGTTGCACTGTTCTGGTTGAAGGAGGTGTCCAGCAAAGTCACCTGGCTGGCCATCGCTCTGGGCTTTGTCGGCGTGGTATTCATTGCGGACCCGCATCATAAAGGGTGGTCCGACATTGATTTGATTCTGATCGGTTTACTGGGAGCCGTGCTTGCTGCGGTGGCCAAGGTCACGATCCGGCGCATGCGCTCTACCGAGCCCAGCTTGCGCATTGTGTTTTACTTCAGCGTCATCGCCTCCATCTGTTCCTTCCCGTTTGCATGGGAAAGCTGGCAAACGCCCACCACCGCGCAATGGATATGGCTGGCAGGCCTGGCCATGGTTGCCACTGTGGGACAACTCCTCATCACCGCTGCCTACCGGCGCGCCAAAGCCGGCCAAATCGGCCAGTTCACTTATACCTCGCTGGTGTTTTCGTCAACGATGGGTTGGTGGCTGTGGGGAGAAGCACTCACAATATCGATCCTATTAGGCTGTGTATTTATCGTATCGGCAGGGCTGATCAATCTGAAAAGCACCTAGCCGTTCTTGCGGATGAAGAAAATAAAGCGCTGCTCCTGCTCGCAGCTCTCCAATAGGGTGTGCCCGAGAAACTGACAGAACTTGGGAATGTCACGCTGAGTCGAGGGGTCACTCGCCACCACTTTCACGATTTCGTTCGCCTGCATATCGGCCACTTTGGCATGCAGCATCATTACGGGCTCAGGGCAATAAAGCCCTTCTGCGTCTAATAGGTGTTGAAAATCCATGATTCCGTTTTTTTGTCGAGGCAGAGGCTGGCAGGCTGGTCTATGCTTGTAGCGAGCACGCTCAAACCGTGCCTGTGTCTGACCTAAGCTAATAAAAGGAACGCTATGATACGCGTAATTATTGAACGGGTCATCGCCGAAACGCTCGAAGCCAACTACGAGCAGGCGGCGATGGAAATTCTTCAGAAAGCCGTGGTGACGCCCGGGTTCATTTCCGGCGAATCTCTGAAAGACATCAGCAATCCACGTCATCGCATGGTGTTGTGCAAATGGCGCAGCCTTGCAGACTGGCAACGCTGGCAGGATTCTCCCGAGCGAAAAGAGCTCATGGATAAACTCAACCTGATGCTCGAAAAAGAAGAAAAGATTACCGCTCTGGAATCGCCCTGATCCACGCCCCCGCGGTAATCATGAAGCGGTGGCGCGGCAAAGCGCCACCAGACCGACCCGCCTGCCAACCTACTCTCCATTGATTCAACTGTTTTTCTGATTATTTTTTATACAGACGCGATTCGCTTGTCTACACTATTGAGCTACATCAATTTAGTCTGACATTCGGTTGATTTTACTAATATCAATCAGTATTCTTCGCGCGCTGTTGAAGTTGGCGAGTATTTGACCGTTCCCATTGCAGTCATCCGGCGGGCCTCCAGTCCCGCTAAGGGTAGTCATGCTGCCTGCTCTGCCAGCTCTCGCGAAATCCTAAACAACATAAAACTGTGGACCTTAACGATGAACAAAGAGTTCAATCCAATCACCTACAACTACAAGGTTGTACGTCAATTCGCCATTATGACGGTGGTGTGGGGCATAGTCGGCATGGCAGCCGGTGTCTTCATTGCATGCCAACTCGTATGGCCCGAATTGAATTTTGATACGCCCTGGCTCAGCTTTGGCCGTATCCGTCCCTTGCACACCAATGCCGTTATTTTTGCCTTTGGTGGCTGCGCATTGTTTGCCACATCACTTTATGTTGTTCAACGCACCTGTCAAACACGACTGGTCTCCGACACACTGGCCTCCTTTGTATTCTGGGGCTGGCAAGCGGTCATCGTGGCAGCCGCCATTACCCTGCCCATGGGCCTGACCAGCTCCAAGGAATATGCCGAACTGGAGTGGCCGATTGATATTCTGCTCGCCATCGTCTGGATTGCCTACGCGGTATTGTTCTTCGGCACCATCATGAAGCGTAAAGCGCGACACATCTACGTCGCCAACTGGTTCTTCGGTGCCTTCATTATTACCGTTGCGATCCTGCACATTGGCAACAATCTGGCCGTACCGGTCACCTTTACCAAGTCGTACTCCATCTATGCAGGCACGGTCGATGCCATGATGCAATGGTGGTACGGCCACAATGCCGTAGGCTTCTTCCTGACCGCTGGCTTTCTGGGCATCATGTATTACTTCGTTCCCAAGCAGGCCGAGCGCCCTGTTTATTCCTATCGTTTGTCGATCGTTCACTTCTGGGCACTGATTTCACTTTACGTTTGGGCGGGTGGCCACCACCTGCACTACAGCGCCCTGCCTGATTGGGCTCAAAGCGCGGGGATGGTCATGTCACTGATTCTGCTGGCACCCTCCTGGGGCGGCATGATCAATGGCATGATGACGCTTTCCGGCGCGTGGCATAAACTGCGCACCGATCCGGTGCTGCGCTTCCTGGTGGTATCCCTGTCTTTCTACGGCATGTCGACCTTCGAAGGCCCCATGATGTCCATCAAAACGGTGAATGCGTTGTCGCACAACACTGACTGGACCATCGGCCACGTGCACTCCGGCGCTCTGGGCTGGGTAGCCATGATTTCCATCGGTGCCATCTATCACCTGATTCCCAAACTCTTTGGTGTGAAGCAAATGTATAGCGTTGCCATGATTAACGTGCATTTCTGGCTGGCCACGGCGGGTACCGTACTGTACATCGCCGCCATGTGGGTGAACGGCATCATGCAGGGTCTGATGTGGCGTGCAGTCAACCAGGACGGCACCCTGACCTACAGCTTTGTAGAATCCCTGGAAGCCAGCCACTATGGCTATCTGGTGCGCGCCATTGGTGGTGCGATCTTCCTCTCAGGCATGCTGCTGATGGCACTGAATGTCTGGCTGACCGTTAAACAGAAGCAGGCGACGGCGCTCGACACCGTTGCAGAAGCGGCCTAGGAGATCGACTGATGAATCATGAAATAATCGAGAAAAACCTTGGCCTGATGATTCCCCTGATCATTGTGGCCATCAGCTTTGGCTTTCTGGTAGAGGTGGTGCCGCTGTTCTTCCACAAGGACATGAAAACGCCGGTGGAAGGTCTGACGCCGCATACAGCCCTCGAACTGGAAGGGCGCGATATCTACATTCGTGAAGGCTGCAATACCTGCCATACACAGATGATCCGGCCTTTCCGTGCTGAAACCGAACGTTATGGTCATTACACTCTGGCGGGCGAACACGTCTATGAGCACCCCTTCCTGTGGGGCTCCAAGCGTACGGGCCCTGATCTGGCGCGTGTAGGCGGCCGCTACAGTGACGATTGGCACCGTGCCCACCTGTACAACCCGCGTAACGTGGTGCCGGAATCCAAAATGCCTTCTTACCCATGGCTGTTTACGGCGAAAATTGACCACAAAGTCACGCCCGAAAAAATGAAAGCTCTGCGCTCCGTAGGTGTGCCCTATACCGACGAAGATATCGCGGGCGCTTCAGATGCTGTGAAGGGCAAAACTGAAATCGAAGCCCTTGTTGCGTACCTGCAACAACTCGGCACAGTCATTAGCGGGCGATAACAATCACCATGGATATCAACACGCTTCGAGGTTTATCCACCATTTTGGTGATGATCGTATTCGTCGGAATCTGCCTGTGGGCGTATAACAGCAAGAAGAAGTCGGATTTTGACGAGGCTTCAAACTTGCCGTTTGACGACGAAGAGATCGAACAACGCACCTTGAGCGAAGAAGAGAGAAAAGATCATGACTAGTTTCTGGAGCTACTGGGTTTCCATCATTATTCTCGGCAGCGTTTTTGGCAGCTTGTGGTTGCTGTGGGCAACCCGGAAAAGTGAAACGAGCAAAACCGAGACCGAAAAAACCATGGGACACACCTTCGACGGCATCGAAGAGTACGATAATCCCATGCCCAAATGGTGGCTGCACTTATTCGTAGCAACCTGCATCTACGGCATCGGCTACTACATCGTCTACCCGGGTCTGGGCAATTACCAGGGCCTGTTTGGCTGGTCGTCAACGGGCCAGTGGGAAGAAGAAGTGGCCGAAGCAGAGGCCAAATACGGTCCCATTTTTGAAGCCTACGCACAACGTCCGATTGAGGAACTGGCGCAGGATGAAGAAGCCATGAAAGTGGGCCAGCGCCTGTTCGCCAACAACTGTGCCGTGTGCCATGGCTCTGCAGGCCGCGGGGCTCTGGGCTTTCCTAACCTGACCGATGATGATTGGCTGTACGGCGGTAGTCCTGAAAAAATCAAAGAAACTTTGCTGAACGGGCGACAAGGCAACATGCCCGCTAAGGGACTGAAACCCGACATGAGCAAAAGCGATGTGCGCGATCTGACGCATTATCTGCTGTCATTCAGCGGCCGCACTGATGATCAGGAAGCTGCCGCTCGGGGTGCTGAAATGTACCAGACTGCCTGCGCTGCCTGTCATGGCAAAGATGCCAAGGGCATGCAGGCCGCCGGTGCGCCCAACCTGACCGACAACGTATGGCTCTACGGTGGTACCGCCGCCAAAATTGAGCAAACCCTGCTCTACGGTCGCAACGGTGTAATGCCCGCTCAAAAAGAAGCCCTGGGCGAAGAGAAAGTACACCTGTTGACTGCTTACGTTTACAGCTTGTCCCGGCAGTAAGCGTTAGCCACGGGCAGGTTCCGACCTGCCCGTTCCCAGTTCGTGTGCGTGTCGTGCCCCGGAGAAAGTCGGTCTTCTTATGAGTGAAAAAATCCCCGTCAAACACATCGAACCCGGCACCGAACATCTTGAAGTTTACGGGCGCGATCACCATCAGACGGGTACCACGCAAACCATAGAACTTTATGCCTCGCGCAAGAAGATCTATGTCAAAAAAATAAAAGGCTTCTTTCAACGTATTCGCCGCGTGTCCCTGTGGGCCCTGATGGTCGCGTATTTCAGCATCTGCTGGATCTCCATTAACGGGCAGCAACTGGTGCACTTCGACCTACCGGCGCGCAAGTTTCACCTGTTCGGCATTACCTTCTGGCCACAGGATTTTGTCCTGCTGGCTCTCGCGCTCATCATCAGTGCCTTTGGCCTGTTTTTTATCACCACCCTGTTTGGCCGCGTCTGGTGTGGCTACACCTGCCCGCAATCGGCATGGACCTTTATTTTCATGTGGATTGAAGACAAGGTAGAAGGCAGCCGTAACCAGCGCATGAAGCTGGATCAGGCACCGAACAGTCGCGAAAAAGTGCTAAAGAAAAGCACCAAGCACATTCTCTGGCTGGCGGTCGCGTTTCTTACTGGTCTGACCTTTGTGGGTTACTTCTACCCGATACGGGAGCTGGTGCCCGATCTGCTCAGCCTGTCGCTGGCCGATGGTTGGACCTGGTTCTGGATTGGGTTCTTCACCATTGCCACCTATTTGAATGCCGGCTGGATGCGCGAGCAGGTATGCCTGTACATGTGCCCCTATGCACGTTTCCAGTCGGTGATGTTCGACCCCGATACGCTGATTGTGTCCTACGACAAGCAGCGCGGCGAACCCCGCGGCAGCCGGAAGCGGCAGGCCGATTACAAGGAAATGGGCCTGGGAGACTGCGTGGACTGCGGCATGTGCGTGCAGGTTTGCCCGACCGGCATCGACATTCGCGATGGCCTGCAATACGAGTGCATCGGCTGTGCACTGTGTATTGATGCCTGTGACTCCATCATGGAGAAAATGGACTATCCGAAAGGGCTCATCAGCTACACCACTGAAAAACAGCTGGCCGGCAAGCATTCCTCTCTTTTCCGCCCCAAAGCACTGGCCTACGCGGCGCTGCTGGTTATTATGACGGGTGCCTTTGCCGCAGCGATTATCGGCCGCGTGCCCTTGGAGCTGGATGTGATTAAAGACCGTGGTGCTTTGTTTCAGCTCACCGGCATGGGCATGATCGAAAATTCCTACACCCTGAAGATTCTGAATATGTCGGATCGTACCCAGGATTTTGAGTTATCGGTAAGTGGCCTGGAGGGATTACGCATTACGACACCAACCCGGGTACGCATTCAGTCGGGCGAAGTCTACAGCCTACCCACCACGGTTGAAATTGCACCCACTAGAATGGAAACCAGCCGATACGACATCGAATTCGCGGTCCGCTCACTGGAAGACAACGAATTGCACACCACGAGCGAAAGCCGCTTTCTGGGAAGCCCCGAGTAGGTGGCGACGTGCGCCAGACTTCACTATGATGGCGCCTGAGCTTTGATTCTGCCTTAAACAGAGACCGCAACACGACTATGGTTCACGAGCAAGACACCTCCCCCTGGTACCGCCAACGCTGGCTTTGGTTTGTATTGAGCATTCCCATCGCCTCCATCATTCTCAGCTCCGTCATGGTGTACGTCGCGATCAGCGGCAAAGACACCGTTGTAAAAGGCGATTACTACAAAGATGGCAGGGGCTATGAACAGAATCTCGTGCCCGACCGAAAGGCCGATGAACTGGGCCTGCAACCGGTCTTAACAGTAAGCGCCGACGGAGCAGTGTCGGTGCGACTCGATACCAATAAGATTGTCGAAGCGCCGCTGATCATCCTGTCACTGATCCATCCCACTCTCAGCGACAAAGACATGGTCATCACCCTGACGCCACGAGGAGAAGGTTTTGAGGGCCAGCTGCCCGAAAAGCCCGATGGTCAGTGGGAAGTGAATCTCGTGGCCTTCGATGGTGCCTGGCGCATCCGCGAAAATCTGACCATGCCGATTGCCAACCAGAGGCTAAACCAAGATCTACGATGAGTGCCTGTTTCCATTGCGGCGAGACCATCCCGGCCGGCTTTACCGGCCACCTCGAAATACAGGGCGAACAACGCGCATTCTGCTGTGTAGGCTGCATGGCCATTGCCGAAGCCATCGTGAGTGGGGGCCTGCAACAATTCTACAAGCACCGCAGCGCCCTGTCTCAAAAGCCCGACACCTTTCAAAGCACCGAACTGAATGAACTGCGACTGTATGACGATGCCGAGTTACAACAGGAGTTTGTACGGGAGCACCCGGACGGACAAGAAGCGCATTTAAGCATCAGTGGCATCACCTGTGCAGCGTGTATCTGGTTGATTGAAAAAGAACTCAGTCGTGTTGCCGGCGTCCAGCACGTACACATTAACCATACCAGCCACCGGGCCCAGCTCGTTTGGCAGCAAGCCACCGTGCCACTCAGCCAGATTCTCATGCAGATCCGTCGTCTGGGCTTTCAGGCCCGGCCCTATGAAGAAGATGCCGTACGCCAGGCCGCCCACAACGAGCGCCGCGGCGCCATGTTTCGCTTGGCGCTGGCCGGTATTGCCATGATGCAGAACATGATGTTTTCAGTTCCCCTTTATCTCGGCATGTATTCGGGCATCGACGAAGACTTTATTCATCTGTTTCGCTGGGTCAGCATGCTGATGTGCACACCGGTCGTGCTGTATTCGGCGCAACCCTTTTTTCGGGCGGCCTGGCGTGACTTACGCAATCGTCACCTCACCATGGACCTGCCCGTCAGCATCGCCATTCTGGGGGCTTTTCTGGCCAGCAGTTACATTACCGCTTTCACCCCGGCGACCCTGGAATCGGACGTCTATTTCGATTCGGTCAGCATGTTTACGTTTTTTCTGTTACTGGGGCGCTTTCTTGAAATGCAAACGCGCCACAGACACCTCAACAGTGACGGCGACCTGGTGCAGCTACTACCGGTCACTGCAACAGTGCGCGACGCGCAGGGCGACCATTCCATTCCCGCGCACAAGATTGCTGTCGGTGACATGCTGGTGGTGCGACAGGGTCAAACCGCGCCTGCCGATGGCATCGTGCGTGACGGCCAAAGTCACTTCGACGAATCGGCCCTCACCGGCGAATACCTCCCGGTACTGAAACGCACTGGCGATCGGGTCAGCGGTGGCACCGCCAATGTGGACAATACCGTACTGATCGAGGTGAGCCATGCCCCGCGAGAAAGCCGTGTGGCCGCCATCATTCGGCTGCTGGACCAAGCCCAGACGGAAAAACCCCGCACGGCACTGTTAGCCGATAAAGTCGCCGGCTATTTTGTTGCCGGCGTCTTGCTCACCGCACTGGTGGTTGGCGCTATATGGTTCTGGCTGGATGCCTCCCAGGCCTTCAAAGTGGTGCTTTCGGTGCTGGTGGTCACCTGTCCATGTGCTCTGTCCTTAGCCACACCCACTGCACTCACAGCCGCCAATACGCGTCTGCGCGAGGCCGGCTTTCTGATAGCGCGCAGCCACGTGATCGAAGCCCTCAACCAATGCAGCGATGTCATTTTTGATAAAACCGGTACCCTGACTGAAGGCCGCCTGGTGCTACAACATATCGACATGTACAAGCAGGTGGATCAGACCCATGCGCTGGCGATCGCCGCCGCTCTGGAAGCAGAGTCGGCCCACCCCATTGCCAAGGCCTTTGCTCACTACCATGAGTTCGACGCCGACCAGATCGAAAGCCGCATCGGCGCGGGCGTATGCGGCACGGTAGGCGGCCAGCATTACCGCATTGGAACACGCGAATTTGTGCTCGAGAATGCGCCTGACGAAGCTTCGCAGCAGGTCACAACACCCCATGCCGGCGCCTGCGTCTACCTCAGTGACGGCGAGCAAATCCTCGCCCGCTTTTTACTCAATGACCGTGTGCGCGACGACGCGAAACATTGCGTCAAAGCGCTGCAGGCGCGTGGTATTCGCGTCCATATTCTCAGTGGCGATCATGCGTTCTCGGTACGTCATATGGCCGTGCAACTCGGCATCGAGAGCTTTCGTCATGGCCAGTCTCCGGAACAGAAACTGGCCCATGTGCGGGAACTGGAAAAAGACGGCGCACGCGTGGCGATGGTGGGGGATGGCATTAACGACCTGCCAGTGCTATCGGGCGCCGCGCTTTCCATCGCCATGGGCGCAGCCAGCGATCTGACCCGCCTGAAGTCGGACGCCATTCTACTCAATAATCACCTGGCGACGCTCAGTGACGCTTTTGATACGGCTGCGTGTACCCGGAAAATCATTCGGCAGAATATCACCTGGGCATTGACCTATAATGGCATCATGCTGCCATTGGCCGCAGCCGCCTGGGTACCGCCCTATTTCGCGGCACTGGGTATGAGTTTGAGCTCGCTGCTGGTGGTAATGAATTCTTTGCGCGTAAAAAGCAAGCGGACAGCATAATGGAAATACTTTACCTGCTCATTCCTCTGTCGATCATCCTCATTACGGTCGCCATTGCCATTTTTCGCTGGGCCGTCAAGAACGGCCAATACGATGACCTGGAGGGCCCTGCCCACAGTATTCTGTATGACGATGATGAAGACATGATCCCTGGCCCGGACGACAAACCACGCCGACTGGTCGACCAAGATCCCAACAAGATCGACCCCTGATGATCATGGAAAGCTTCGCCGCATTGGGCGCAGCCTTTATGCTGGGGCTACTTGGTGGCACGCATTGCGTCGGGATGTGTGGCGGGCTGGCCAGTGCCTTGGGTATGCAAAGCCCGCCCCCCCAGGCAAACATAGCACCGCTGGCATTGATTGTGGGCTACAACCTTGGTCGTATCGCCAGCTACACCCTTGCCGGGCTGATTCTGGGATTGGCAGGTTTCTGGTTGAGTCGCAGCCTCTTGCCGCTGGATGTGCTGCGCATGCTGGCCGGCGTCATGTTGATTCTGATGGGCTGCTATCTCGGAAAATGGTTCAACGGCTTGGCATTCACTGAGAAACTGGGCCTGTTTCTGTGGCGCCGTATCGCTCCGCTCGGGCAACGCTTCTTGCCCATCCGCAACACGTCATCGGCGTTTCTGGTCGGCATGGTGTGGGGCTGGCTTCCCTGCGGGCTGGTGTATTCAGCCCTGGTGTATGCCAGCACACAGGCCCACCCTCTGTCTGCGGCACTCAGTATGCTGGCTTTCGGCATGGGTACGCTCCCCGCGATGGTGCTTACTGGTCTGTTCGCCCAACAGTTACAGCAGCTCCTGCAACGACCGGGCGTGCGCTCGGTCTCGGGCATTGCCCTGATTCTGTTTGGGATATGGACCCTGCCCTGGGTGCAGCGTCACCTGCTCTCCGGCTTACACTAAGCGATCACCTTCATGCCTTGGGCGGGCTGTGCAATTCCAGTATCTGCACGATGTCGTCGTCATCCTTGGGGCGCGAGGAAGATATGGTCTGGTCCAGCTCGAACTCGTAGGGTTTGCGTTCACCACTGCGATCAATCTTCAGGTTTTCAAAGTCGAACAGCTGGGTATCGGCCATTTGTGACGGCGCAATATTCTGTAGCGAGCTGAAAATGGATTCGATACGCGAGGGGTGTTGTTTTTCCCAGTCCTGCAACATCTGCTTGATGGCCTGCCGTTGCAGGTTTTCTTGCGAGCCGCACAGATTACAGGGAATGATGGGGTATTCCATGATTTCCGCAAAACGCAGAATATCTTTCTCACGGCAGTAGGCCAGCGGCCGAATCACGATATTGCGCTCGTCGTCCGACAGCAGCTTGGGCGGCATGGCCGACAACTTGGAGCCATAGAACATATTCAGGAACAGGGTTTCTACAATGTCGTCTTTATGATGCCCCAAGGCAATCTTATTGGCTTTGATATCTTCGGCAAAAGAGTACAAGGTGCCGCGACGCAGCCGGGAACACAAACCGCAAGTGGTTTTGCCTTCGGGTATTTTGGATTTGACGATCGAATAGGTGTCACGATCGATGATGTAGTATTCGACCCCCAGCTTTTCGAGGTAATCGGGCAGTATGTGCGCGGGAAAACCTGGCTGCTTCTGATCCAGATTGACGGCCACCAGCTCAAAGGAAATCGGCGCATTCTTCTGCAGACTCTGCAAAATACTCAACATCGTATAGCTGTCTTTGCCACCCGATAGACACACCATGATGCGATCGCCATCTTCAATCATATTGAAGTCCGCAATCGCACGCCCCATGCCACTGCGCAGCTTTTTCTGCAACTTGTTGAATTCGTACTTTTCGGCGCCCAGCAAAGCCTGCATACTTACCTCGATTAGCCTGTTCCAGCGGGCGCGCATTATACCCGTTTTTGCCATCGGTTGGAGCAGACTGTGTGTTTTTTATGCAAGCCCAACACCGACGCCATGCAACAGGAACTCGAAATCATCATCAGCGCCCTGGATACCTGCCTGAACCAGCAGAATCCCATCGGCGAACATGCACTGATCACGCATTGCCAACATGCGGGCATTGAACCCTTCAATCAGCTCAGCCTGAAGCACAGCCGCGAGCTGTTCTGCGCCCACTTTCTCATCAAGCATGCTCTGTACACGCTACAAAACCGGTATTATGCAGAGCAGCGATATCATCTGCATATCAGCGCCACAGCCATTGAGCGGCGGCCCTTTCAAGCAGGCATGGAAGCGTTGGTTGAAGAGGATCGGGTGAAACACTATTACCTGAATCTCGATCACTATTTTGAGACCTCTGAGGAAGAGGTGAACGCCATGCTGAATAATTTCTGGCGACGCTTTCTCGCGCAGGATGAGCGCAGTGAAGCCTTGGCGACGCTGGGCCTGGATGGCAGCGCGGATTATGCCGCCATCAAAAAACGTTACCGCGAACTTGCGCAAAGCCAACACCCGGATAAGGGAGGTGACGCGCAGTCCTTTCAGAAAATAACCGCTGCCAAAAACGTGCTGGATCGCTGCTACCGCTTACCGTGAATTCACAGGGAACGGGGCTCGGCGACACCGATACCGTTTTTGCGTTGCGCCTTCACGGCATACATGGCTTTATCTGCAGCTTTCAACAGCGTCGACACCTGTTCGCCGTGATCAGGGAAGATACTGATACCGATACTGCCGCCAATGACTACTTCGATACCCGCCACTTTGACCGGACGTTCCAACACTGAAAGCACTTTCTCGGCCACCTGTTTGGCTTTGTCTTCATTCGGACAATCATAAAGCATGAGGACAAATTCATCGCCACCAATGCGGGCCAGCAAGTCGGCTTCGCGGATGGCCATACGAATGCGCTGAACTACTTCACACAGCACCACATCACCCACTTCGTGCCCGTAACGGTCATTTACCTGTTTAAAATCATCCAGGTCGATAAACAGCATGGCGACCTTTTCTTTTTGCCGTTTAGCCAGCAACACGGACTGTTCAAACTTTTCGAAGAACAGGGTGCGATTAGCCACCCCGGTTAAGGCATCGGTATGCGCCATCTCTCGCAGGCTTTCTTCCATCCTGGTGCGCTCTGTCACATCCTGCGCCATGCAGATCATCATATGACTCTGCGGTTTCACATTCCGCCAGTCACACAGGATTCGCTGACCACGTTTGGTGAGGTTCCAGTTTTTGGAAGGCGTCACAGCGCCTGTTTGCATCATGCTTTGCAAGGCCGACTGTACTTGCTCCCGTTCCGATGCGGGAATAAGGAAGTCGTAAATGGAGCGTCCCATCACTTCTTCTTTCTGCCAGCCGAAAATTTCCTCGGCCTGATCGTTCCAGTCGAGCACTTGGGCATCTTCATTCAATACCAGAAGCGCGCTCGGCGCATTTTCAATCAAACTGCTCAACCATGCCTGGCTGCGCGCCAGGCGGCGATTCAGCGTCGATACGTACACAAGCACACCCACCACAACAAGGGCGACCAGCAACAGCACGGATATCCATTGCTGCACCTGGCGCAAATCCACACCCGACTCGGGCCGGTACAGGAAATCCTCAAGATCATAGCGCTCGGGCAATAGCCCCTGTTCCGCATAGGTTTGAGCAATGTGCTGCCAGCGCCCCTCATGCATATAACCCGGCTCCACCAGATCCGGCTGAAGTAGATTCATCATTTGTTTGGCTTCATACGCCAGATGCTGCCGCGAATGCCGCTGCGTGTAGCCTTCATAGATCAGATCGATGATTTCTTCGGGGTGCGCCATCGCGTACTTCCAGCCCTTGATCGTGGCTTCGCGAAATGCCCTGACCCGCTCAGGGTGCTCCGTCAGCTCCTGGCGGGTGGTAAAGAAGTTATCACCATAAAAATCGATACCGCCCTGGCTGGGTTTCATTAATACATAGTCAAAACCGACCTCACGCAAAGCGTAGGGTTCATCAGTGACATAGACAGACATAGCAGCAATGCGACCTTCAATCAGATCGCGAATATCGAAGCTGTGCGGCAAAATTTCCAACAAGTCACGGCGCACGCCCTCGCGCGCCAGATAGGCAAATAATTCGGCCGAGTTGGCCTCGATCATTAAGGGTCGGCCCACCAGATCATGAACATGCCGCACACTTGCATCGCGGGCGGCTACCAGCCCAAGAGGCGAATGCTGAAAAATCACCCCCAGCACCACCACCGGCGCGCCCTCGGCATGTTTGAGCAGCAGCTCACTGGTGCCCACGCCATATTCCGCCTTGCCCGATAACACATTTTCGATGGGGTCTTCGTCGTATTGTGCTTCGTGAATCACGACATCCAGCCCGGCCTGTTTGTAATAACCTTTTACAAACGCAGCGTAATAGCCCGCAAACTGGAACTGATGTTTCCATTTCAATTGCAAGTGGATCGTTTCAAGCGACCAGACCGGCGCCGCGATCGAGAGCAAAATAAAAAGAAAGAGAGAACGGACGGACAAAAGTTGAGCCTCAAGCAATGCGCGTAATGGCTCATAAGGAGCCTCGCGAATAAACATAGCACATTGGCAGCTGTTTTCAGCTTTCTTCAACATGGCCACCCACAATGGTTTTATACAGGGTAAAACCACGGGCCTGATAGTTTTTTAAGGCTGCCGGATGATCATCACTGCAGGTGTGCACCCAAAGTCGCTCCGTGCCCTGCCACGCCCAGGCGCATCGAACAGCCGCCTCAAGCAATACACCACCCAACCCTTTACCGATAAAACCGGGGGCCAAACCAAAATAAAGAACTTCGGTCGAGGTGTGTTGCTTGCGCAGCTCAAAATAGCCGGCAATCGCACCTTCTGAATAGGCCACCCATGTACGCAGGTTCGCGTCAGCGACCAGCGTCTGCCATTGCGCATCGTCCCAAACTAGGCGATCCCGCCATTGGTAAGCCTCGCCGACCAGCTGATAGAGAAAACGGTTGAACTGAAATTGAGGCCGCTGTATTTCCTGAAGCGTCAGGCCCGATTTGTTCCAATCGAGAGCGGCACCGCGCAACGCGGCAGGTCCATGCATTTCAAGATAAAAAGTGTGTAGCGACGACAAATTGGTTTCCAGGTCTCTGGCAGGAACAACAGCGAGCAAGTATAACGATTCTCAAAGCGGCTGCCATACACTTACTTTTCACGACAAGCTGATTTATTCGCGCCCAATTATCTGCTCTCTCAGGAAACGGAAATATCCGCTCGCCTCTTCGTTGCGCAAAATTTCCGCTTCGGCACCAAACAGTTCGTCTTGCAAAGCTGCGACGGCCGTATCCAGCGCATCACCGGTGAGTGTTTCCGCCAACTCTGCGCGTCGTTCCATGTAGCGATGCCCTTTTTCCCAACGCTGATCGCGTTGTTGATCGAGCACCGTCCAGCGCGCAATCGCCGCCTCGTCCATGCCCAGCTGTCGGCGAAAGTCAGCCAGCGCCGCATACCGCTTGTCATCAGGCATCGCTTTTAACTGCTGCTGAATCACCGGCGTAGAGATAAAGCGATCCGCCAGCTCCTGGCGGCGATTGCCCATCACCTTGTTGGCACGTTCACCGTAGGCATGACCAATACTCGCAATAAACTGCGCGGTGTTCGCGTCGAACCCCTGCTGTGCATCCATATTCTCAAGCGAGCGGGCAATCTGTTCATTTTTCAAGGCTTCAGACCAAATCTCATTCGCGGCCTCGCCGAAAAAGCTATACCGCATGTCCCACATTAACTGACGTCTTTCCTGTGGGCTCAGCTGCAACATATTCTGACGCTCAGCCTCAACCCATTGGTTGTAGGCTTCCATGTTCGCATAAAGGGCAAGCATCTGTTCGGCATGCTCCGGAAAAATATCTTGCAGATAGCTCGCCAGCAAGTCGCGCCAGCTGTCGGGAAAATTTGCCATGAGATACGAAACCAGCTTTTCGAGCGCCTTCACGCGCGCATGGGCATGATGGATGCGCGTGGCAAAGCGTTCACGCAGATAATTCCGCACTCTCTCCCGTTCGGTTTCCGTTGCTTGTTCCTGGATAGGAATATCTGACTGCGTGGGCGCTATTTCCTGCGGCGCCATATGGCTGTCGCGATGCCTTGGTGTGTCGGCAGCCACCGGTTGCGAGGTAATCGGTTCAGAAAGATACCACCGCAGCACCACTGTCAGAGCAATGAGCATGCCCGCAAGCATGAGTCCGGTTTTCAACTTCATGTGGAATTACCCGAAAGCGCCTGGCGCGCTGTTTTTATTTTTATTTCCGTCGTACCGCGATGAATCTTGAATTGAAAGCATTGCCGATCATCGAAAGTACATTTTATAATCAAATCATCATATAACGATAAGCCATGCAGGCATCGGGCCGCAAGTCTCTGGCACTCACATCTTCATACACCAACAAAGGAGGCAATTCGGGCCCTTGAGGCCAACCTACGCATCTGGCGAACACGCAAGTTTACTTCTGGCATGGAACGCATCGGGCCACGATACCTTTCAATGTCCAGTTATGGCGGTCTGGTCATTAGCAATATTCAAACAATAAATACAACAGGTGAATAGCAATGATAAAACCTATCACAACCATAGCGCTGATCGTGGCGTTTATGCTCAGCTATGTGCAGGTGTCGCAAGCGCGTGACGCCAACCTTACTCGATATCCCATCGTATTCGCGCACGGAATGGCAGGCTTCGATGACATCCTCGGCTACGATTACTGGGGCGACGATTACGGGGTATTTGTATTGGACCCCTGTGACAAACTGTTCGAATCGAATTGTAATTTCGACATTCACGATAAGCAGAAAAGTTATGTATCGGCGGTAACCCCCTTCGAATCTTCCGAGGTACGCGGCACGCAGCTGGCCAATAACATCGAGAGTTACATGGCGAGTACCGGTACCAGCTACGTCAATCTGATAGGTCATTCGCAAGGCGGCATGGACATCCGGAAAGCCGCCAAGCTGCTTTATCAGCGCAAGGGCTATCGCGTGGTGCAAAGCATGATTAGTTTATCTTCTCCACACCGAGGATCCCCGGTCGCGAAATACATACTCGACTACTACCGTAACGATATTGTGGAAACGCTGGCGAATTACTATGGCAATGTTGTTTATGGCGCTGGCAATGATGCCATCGCCGGCGCAAAACAGCTGGTTTACGATGATTATGAAATCGACGGAAAATTAACCGGGGCCAAAGCATTTAATCAGAACTATCCCGTCAGCAGCACCTACGCCCGGCACACCCGTTCGCTGATGACCGCGCAGAACGGCTCAAGCGTAAACCCTGCTTTGTGGCTTTTGAGCAACTTCATCTACGACATTGATGGCGATGGGTACTGTGTGGACGATTGTGACGGCGATGGTGCTGCGGGCCAGGGAGACGGATATCGCAGCGATCGTGACGATGACGGGCTGGTGGGTATCAATTCTCAGCAAATGGGTTATCGTCTGCGCTATTCGGAGTGCTGGGGCTGCCTGGATTACGTCTATCTTCAGACCAACCTGGGCTATGTTGGCAATCTAAACGCACCTAACTCCACACAGATGACGTCGCTCAGCTATGTGATTAATCAGGATCATCTGGATGTGATTGGTGTAGGGCCTGACACCTTCGACGAAATGGAATTTTACGCTGCCATTACCGATTATATCGCCGACAGCGGTAACTGAACCAAGTACTGCCGCATCCGGAGGTGCAGGCACCTCCGGATTGCTTACGCACCGCTTGCCGGTAGCGCCCGAGATGACGACTGCTGAGTTTCGTCGGCTAAGCCATGCTTGAGAAACTCCGCGTAAATTTCAAGTATGGCTTCGTTTTCCCAGTGCAGAAAATGCCCGGTATTCTTCACCAGCTGGAAACGTGAGCGCGGAATACGCGCGGCGGCCTTCTTACTGTCAAAGATATCCATAATCGTATCGAACTGCCCCATCACTACCAGTGTTTCGGCCTGAATATCGGCAAGATCCACGAACCGGTTAAGATCCTGCATGCGCGTAGCCAGAAGACTATGCTCATAGAGTGCCTGAAAATGCGCTGCACTCATATTATCGAACTGATTGAGTATCTGCTGTTTAAGGCGTTCAGGGATGTACTGACCAAAACGTTCAATCATCATGGGAGCAATATCACGTGAGCGCCCCGCATCGATCAAACCCCGCACATCCTCAATGACCGACTCCAGCACGGGATTAGCGCGGGTGCCAAAACTGCCCAGAATAACCTTACTGCACGCGTTCGGATAACGGGCCGCATAAACAGCGGCCAGAATCGAACCCCACGACCCACCCACCAAATACCGTGGCCCGGCATGAGGGAAGGCGTCAAGCAATTGAGCAATTACCGCAATCTGTTCATCAAGATCCAGCCCGGCATCCCCATAGAGCACTTCAGAGCGCCCCTGACCCGGCATATCAAACACCAGCACCTGATGGTCTGCCTGAAAGTGCTTTACAAAAGACTTCCAGGCCGAAATCGTTTGTTTGGCACCACTCAAACATATAATTTGCGCCGCCCCCTGCCCGTAGCAGCGGTAAGCAACACGATAGCGATCGAATTCAATGGTGCCGGCGGTTTTTTGCAAGACACAACTCCTCTGACTCTGCGTCAACGCCCTTATTGCAAGGGATGAATATTCATCTCTCTTTTTTAACAGTTTTCGCTTTTTTTTGCCGTGATCAAGCACAAGCTTTGCACGCACCAACGAGGCCTGCCCCACTGCGCACGCCTAGTTAGCACCCATCAAGGCAGCGCGATCAACAACGCTGTGATCACCGAGCCAGATAGAAAACAGGATTCGGGAAAATTCTGCATCCGACTCTGACAGCAACATTTCGCCATTATAGATCAGCGAAAGACCACAGCCTGGCTGCCAATCGAGCCACAGCGCGTCTCCCGCTTCGATGTCGTGATGGATGCTGGCAAGCAGGGCATTCAAGCGCGCCTCCTGATTGCGCCACGCTTGCGGCGTCGCATTCTCTCGAAAGCCTTTTCTGAGTACTTTGCGCACGCGCTCCGCACTTAAGTCACGCGTGTAACGCAACTGTAATTGCTTCGCCACACGAGGAGAAAGCACCGCTGCGGCAAAGCCCGCTCCCTCATTAGCAGCCTCTTTTTCTGCGCTGGAAGTGGGTAAATAAAGAGCCAGTTCGTAGATGGTGAAAAACAGAAAGCTCCGGGTAGTTTCACCCGCTTTTTCAAGCGAATACACCGCGTTCCGGACACATTCTTGCTGGCTCTGTTCGCCATACCCAAACGACGTAAACACGAGGAGGAGCAACGCACAGCAACGACGCACAGCCCGCATATCAGACCTGCAGCTCCTCAGCGATCATGGCCAGCGCCTGTAATGGATCCTCATGCTGCGTAATCGGACGACCAATCACAAGATAGTCCGCACCCGCATGCATGGCTTCCGCCGGTGTCATAATACGCTTTTGGTCGCCCTGCGCAGCAAAAGAAGGCCGGATACCGGGTGTGACAAGACTAAACTCACCCCCCAGGTTTTCTTTGAGCATACTCGCCTCTTGAGACGAGCATACCACGCCATTCAAACCGCTCTCTTTGGCCAGTCGCGCAAGACGCGCCACCTGCTCTAAAGGCGAAACATTGAGGCCAATCTGCTCAAGATCCTGCTCCTGCATACTGGTTAACACCGTTACGCCGATTAATAACGGTGGGCGCTGAAGATTTACCAGCACTTCGGCACAACGTTCCATCATTTCCCGACCACCGGACGCATGCACATTTACCATCCATACGCCGAGATCTGCCGCGGCTGCGACCGCCTTGGAGGTGGTATTCGGAATATCATGAAACTTCAAATCCAAAAATACTTCAAAACCCATTTTCTGTAGGGACTCAACCACCGCAGGGCCAGCCCGTGTGAACAGCTCCTTTCCCACTTTTACGCGACATTGAGCAGGATCAAGCCGACTGGCTAAATCCAGCGCCTGCTGCGCGTCGGGAAAATCAAGCGCGACAATTACCGGCATCATGGAGGAATTCAAATCAGTCATAGTTTCTCTTTATCGTTCGTCTTTATCATTGGGCTTATGGGGCGCCACATCGGCAGTCTTTACGTAATCGAGTCGCGGCTTCGTCGTTTGCCAATTTCGGCAACTCGGGCAAAGCCAGTTCAGCAAGTCGCCGGAAAAACCGCAGTGACCGCATTGATAGGCGGGGCGAGCCGCATACAAATCGGCGAGCACTGTGCGCAGAGCTCGCATGCGACTCCCATCAATGCCACTCATTGTATCGTCGGCAAGATCCATTCTCGCCTTTAAACTGGGCAGGTCCGGCGATTTGGCCAACACGCTATCCAGATAGTCACCCGCTTTATCCTCATCCCCCTGTTTGAGATATGCATCAACAATGGCCAACATGACCTGTACCTGCCCCGTGTCCGCAAATAATTGCTCAAGGTAGCGATGATAACGATCCAGACTCCCCGTTTCGACACTGCACGCCTGTAATAAGGGCAAGGCCAGTACGGTATATTCGGGAGCGACAATGGCCACCTGCTTCAATTGTTTTATGGCTTGTTGATAGGCTCCTACGTGCATGTCTATTTCTGCAAGCATCAGATAAGCACGCACACAACTCTTGTCGGCCGCCAGTGCTTTGCGCAGAGCCATGCGCGCCTCGACAAGATTGTGCTGCAACTGTTTTTGCGCAGCCAGTTCGCACCAGTAATATGCACTGCGCAGAGAGACTTCAGGATGCTTGCGCAAGTCTATTTGTTGCGCAATCGCAACCGCATCTTCCCAGTCCTGCTCTCGCTCATACACATCCAACAGGAGTTTGCGACTTTTTAAGCCAAACCCCTTCGATCCTCGCAATTGCATTAGCAGCGCTTCTGCACGATCAAACAATCCGGCGGCACGGTAGTCCTTCGCCAGCTCGTAGATAATTGGCTCTGAATCAAGGTCCGAAAGTTCCGGGTGGGCCATCAGGTTTTGATGAACAAGAATTGCTTTATCCACCTCCCCTTCGGTGCGAAAGTGCTTACCGATTGAAATATGAAGGGGTAAGGTGTCGGGACGTACTTCAAGACCCTGTATGAACTGATCGATCGCCTCATCCGAGTAGGTATCAAACAGTAATTGCAAGCGATGCTTTATATCTTGAGGAGGGGCAACAGATGTGTTGCTCGTGTTGCGTTTACTACCCGCGGAATAACCCAGAAACCAGCCGATGAACAGCGCAATAAATAGAAACAGCCCGATAAGTTCCGTTTCCATCTAGCTGCCTTTCGCAGGCTCCCGGCGCAAGCGATTCAGCTCCTCTTCCTGACGCTGTAATTTACGCTCGTCATACCGGAGCTTCATTTTGAGACTCAGCGTCGATGGAAGACGTGCAAAGAGCCCCAATAACCCGCCAAGGGAAAACGACAACAGCAACCACCAACCAAGGTGTAACGAGCTTATTTTTGTGACGAGAAGATCAACTGTGACCAGCTCACCGTTTCTATAAATGAACGCCACCGCCAGTACAAAAACAGTAATCATAAGGAGTATATCGAATAACAACTTGAGCTTGGCCATCACGTTGAAGTCCCCCGTTTGCGAAACAGAATCTTAACATGGGCATTGAATTGTAGCGAACAGGTATTCACGCCTAAGAATAACGGGCAACTCGCTGTGGTCGTTATCGGATTGAGGCTTTAGTATCCCTGCTTGAGGCTCTCATTCACCAAATCACGCAACTCTTTTCCTGGCTTGAAATGCGGTACGTGCTTGGCACCCAGAGTCACAGACTCGCCAGTTTTGGGATTGCGTCCGACACGAGGTGAACGGTAGTGCAAGGAAAAGCTGCCGAACCCGCGTATTTCGATACGCTGACCGGATGCTAAAGTCGAGGACATGAGATCGATGATTGTTTTTACTGCCAGCTCAACATCTTTTACGGATAGTTGGGTTTGCTTGGCAGCGATAATCTCGACCAATTCGGACTTTGTCATTGATTTTCCCTAAAAAAATTCACTTTTTTTAGTGTAGACAAAGAAAAATAAAAGACAAAAAAAACGGGCTATTAGCCCGTTTTTTTAATTTGTTTAACAAATAGTTAGAGCGGCATTGCTGCCAATCTGATTATTTGTTCTGCATCTGCTCTTTAATCAGATCACCGATGGTTGTGGGACCAGCAGATTCCACCTGCTTTTCACGCACTTCCTTCATCGCCTGCTTCTCGTCGTCGATATCTTTCGACTTCACCGACAGATTGATCACGCGATTCTTGCGATCGATATTAATGATTTTGGCTTCAACCTCATCACCCTGCTTCAGCTGAGTGGTCAGGTCTTCGACACGATCCTGGCTCATTTCAGATGCTTTCAATACGGCTTCCACATCGGCGTTCAGCTCAACTACCGCGGCCTTGGCATCCACTTCTTTCACTGTGCCTGTGACGATAGTGCCTTTGTCATTTATCTGCACGTACTCGGCGAAGGGATCACGCTCCAACTGCTTGATACCCAGAGAAATGCGCTCACGCTCCGGATCAACAGACAGAATGACAGTTTCGATCTCATCGCCTTTCTTGTACTTACGCACGGCCTCTTCACCCGGCTCGTGCCAGGAGATGTCAGAAAGGTGTACCAGACCATCGATACCACCGTCCAGACCAATGAAGATACCAAAGTCAGTGATCGACTTGATCTTACCGGAGATCTTGTCTTCTTTGTTGAACTTGCTGGAGAACTCTTCCCATGGGTTGGCGTGACACTGCTTGATACCCAGTGAAATACGACGACGCTCTTCGTCGATATCCAACACCATTACTTCCACTTCGTCGCCTACCTGGACAACTTTAGAAGGATGGATGTTCTTGTTGGTCCAATCCATTTCAGATACGTGCACCAGACCCTCAACACCTTCTTCGATCTCGGCAAAGCAGCCGTAATCGGTCAGGTTGGTCACACGCGCCATTACGCGAGTGTTCTCTGGATAACGCTCTTTGATTTGTACCCATGGATCTTCACCCAGTTGCTTCAGACCCAGAGAAACCCGGTTACGCTCGCGATCAAACTTGAGTACTTTAACGGTGATCTCATCGCCAACATTCACGATTTCGCTTGGATGCTTGATGCGCTTCCAGGCCATATCAGTGATGTGGAGCAGGCCATCTACGCCGCCCAGATCAACGAAGGCACCGTAGTCAGTCAGGTTCTTAACGATACCCTTGGCTTCCATACCCTCGGTCATGGATTCCAGCAGTGCATCACGCTCAGCGCTGTTTTCCTCTTCAAGTACGGAACGACGGCTAACAACCACGTTGTTGCGCTTTTGATCCAGTTTGATGACTTTGAATTCCAGCTCTTTACCTTCGAGGTGCAGAGTATCGCGAACCGGACGTACATCTACCAGTGAACCTGGCAGGAAGGCACGGATTGATTTCAGGTCGACGGTAAAGCCACCTTTCACCTTGCCATTAATCACACCTTTAACAATCTCTTCAGCTTCGAAAGCTTTCTCGAGTTCTTTCCAGGCTTCAGCACGTTTCGCTTTCTCGCGTGACAGTCGGGTTTCACCGAAACCGTCTTCAACCGCATCCAGCGCTACATCTACAGTATCCCCAATATTCAGGTCTACTTCGCCGTTCTCGGCAACAAACTGCGACAGAGGAATTACACCTTCAGACTTGAGGCCCGCATTAACGGTTACCCAGTCACTGTCGATGTCTACTACCACACCCTGAACGATTGACCCGGGGGTCATATCTATTTCTTTCAGGCTCTCTTCAAATAACTCAGCAAAGCTCTCGCTCATTACATTTCCTGTGATTAATGGAATCCGTATCACCAGTTAATACGGGTTATTCACGTTA
>JBFHUL010000029.1:0-35358 GCA_041590075.1 Oleiphilaceae bacterium | reverse complement strand
CGACCGCGTGCGCATTTCCCTCGATGGCGAGTTACTGAAAACTTCGCCCATTCCACGCGCGACCTTATCCAATATTGATCGTGGCACGCACCAACTCCTTGTGCAGGTAGTCGATGCACAAGGCGAAGTATTGCAAGCCGCGCAAAGCACCTTCACGCTGCATCGGCCCACGGTAAAACGCACAGCGAACTAAACCCGCACAACCAGTGCACCGTATTGGTGCTGCCGCACCATATTGGCTCGCTTTAATCCACCCAGTAGTACTATATGGCGTATACTGATGCCGCGCTGCGCATCATTCGTTCCCCCTGATGCGCCGCTGAACACCATCGTGCGCCGTGTTTTGGCATTTTTTAATCCCGACCCGCACCTTTGGTTTGGATCTTGCAAAATAGTGCATGCGTTCAGGCAGGGCGTTCCAAATCGGGTCGTAAACATCGGAAATAATCTCCACTATGCTCACTAACCAGTTTCCCAAACGGGTACTCGACAACCTTTCCACCGCAGTGTTCGCACTGGACCGGGAACTGCGCGTGAACTATTTCAACCCGGCCGCCGAAATGCTGTTACGCATGGGCCACAAACGTATCGACAACCGCCTGTTTGCCAAACTATTTGCCGATTTTGATGCCGCCTTACTGGACGAGCTGCATGCCATACTGGAATCCGGCCACACCTACACGCAGCGCGAATGTGAATGCATTCTGCTCAGTGGAGAAAAGATTCTGGTTGACTGTACCGTATCGCGCGCCGACTTGGGTAAGCGCGGCCACTTGCTCATCGAAATGCAGGAAACCGATCGCTTGATGCGTATCAGTCGCGAAGAACAACTGCACGAAAATCAGGAAACCGCGAAGATACTGATTCGCGGGCTCGCACACGAAATCAAGAACCCGCTAGGCGGCATTCGCGGTGCAGCACAATTACTGGATGCCGAGCTGACCGATGCGGACCATCACGATTACACCCGCATTATCATTGAAGAATCCGACCGCCTGCGCCACTTGGTTGACCGCATGCTGGGCACCCACAAGGCGCTTAACCTTACGGAATTGAATGTGCACGAAATTCTGGAGCGCATTGCCACGCTGATCATGGCCGAGTCGGGAGAAAAAGTGACGTTGGTGAGAGATTACGACCCCAGCATTCCAGAATTCAATGGCGACAAGGGTCAACTGATTCAAGCCTTCCTGAATATCGCAAAAAACGCCCTGCAGGCACTGTCGCCGCAAATTGAGAGCGGCGAAGAAGCCACCATCACTCTGCGCACGCGTGCACTGCGGCAGTTCACGATTGGCCATCAACGGCACCGCCTCGTCGCGCGGGTAGAAATCATCGACAACGGCCCAGGCATTCCCAAGGATTTCCTGCAAAGCATTTTTTATCCGATGATCAGTGGCCGCGCCGAAGGCACCGGGCTGGGCCTCTCAATCACACAAAGTATCTTCAGCAAACACGATGGCCTAGTCGAATGCGACAGCGAGCCCGGACGTACTAATTTCATCGTTTACTTACCTTTGGAGCAAAGCGCATGACATCTTCTCCTGTAGTCTGGATTATTGACGACGACCGCTCAATCAGATGGGTACTGGAAAAAGCGCTGCAAAAAGAGCAGTTCCAAGTGCGCGCTTTCGACAGTGCAGAAGGGGTTCTGGAAAAACTGGGCACCGAGCAGCCCGATGCCATTATCAGCGACATACGCATGCCTGGGATGGACGGTTTGGCGCTGCTGGAGAAAATTCAGGCCAGCTACCCCGAGGTACCCGTGATCATTATGACAGCACACTCCGATCTGGATAGTGCCGTCACCTCCTATCAAAGCGGCGCTTTTGAATATCTGCCCAAACCCTTTGATCTTGATGATGCCGTATCGCTCACCAAACGTGCCATCACGCACTCACAAGAACAACGCGCGCGCAATCGCCAGAATGTGCAGGACTCACCTCAGGAAAGCACCGAGATTATTGGTGAAGCACCCGCCATGCAGGAAGTATTTCGTGCGATTGGCCGCTTGTCACAATCCAATATCACCGTGCTGATCAACGGCGAATCCGGCACCGGTAAAGAACTGGTGGCGCGGGCGCTGCATCAACACAGCCCGCGTTCGAGTGAAGAGTTTATCGCCCTGAATATGGCGGCCATTCCTAAAGATCTGATTGAATCCGAACTTTTCGGTCATGAAAAAGGCTCTTTTACAGGCGCCGGCGGACAACGCACTGGGCGCTTCGAGCAGGCCAACGGCGGCACACTGTTTCTGGATGAAATTGGTGATATGCCCGCCGATACACAGACACGCCTGTTGCGCGTTCTGGCCGATGGCGAATTTTATCGCGTGGGCGGCACCACGCCTGTGAAGGTGGATGTACGCATCATCGCGGCCACCCACCAGAACCTCGAAAAACTCGTACATGCCGGCAGCTTCCGGGAAGATCTGTTTCATCGCCTCAATGTTATCCGCGTACACCTGCCAAAACTCAGCGATCGCCGGGAGGACATTCCCAAACTGACGCGCTATTTCCTGACCAAAGCCGCCGATGAACTGGCCGTGGAGCCGAAACAGCTGCGCCCGGAAACGGAAGAATACATGAGCGCCATGCCCTGGCCCGGCAACGTGCGCCAGCTCGAGAACACCTGCCGCTGGCTGACCGTGATGGCCAGCGGACGCGACATTCATGTCTCCGATTTACCTCCCGAGCTACTCGAACAGGACCAGGGCTCGCCCACCGGCAGCACCTGGCAGGAAGCACTGCGCAAATGGGCGGATCAGGAATTGAAAAAAGGCAAAAGCGCGATTCTCGATACCGCTGTGCCAGAATTCGAACGCATTATGATCGACACCGCCCTGAGCCATACCGGTGGTAGAAGGCGGGATGCCTCTTTATTGCTCGGCTGGGGAAGGAATACCCTAACCCGCAAGATCAAAGAACTGGGCATGGGGGATGATGAAGAGGACTCCGGCGACAACGAAAACGACTAAGTGGACGACGCTGGACGCTGGACGCTGGACGCTGGACGCTGGACGCTGGACGCTGGACGCTGGACGCTGGACGCTGGACGCGATTCTGTTGCTAGGGCCTTTGCTGTCAAGGCTGCTTGGCCCATAGATTGAAGTTTATGTCGATAAATCGGACTGGCGGGGCTGCCCCTTCTGGGTTGGGACAAGTTTAAAGCTACTTCTTCACGAAAACCTACGTTTGACTTCCAAGCCCCCGCGCGTCTCCCATCTTCTGTCCTGCGTGCAGCTTCCTAGGGCTCCACCTCGCGCCAGTAAATAATGCGATCATGCCCGCGATACTGGCCGAACATGGCCTCTACGCCCGGGTGATCACTCGGCACACCGCTGCCATCCCAGTCATAGCGTAGCCAGTCCAAACTGCTCAGATCAACCGCCACATCGATACTACCGGTGTAGTTCAGGCCGGGGCTGGCAGAATTAAACGGCGCACTGAACACAACGCCGGCCGAGCCGTTCACCAGGGGTGCGTTATAGCTCATATCACTGGAACCGGCGCCCACACTGATATTGGTAATGGTGCCCACGCCGGGGGTGCCCGCCGGACTGACAGAGAGTGCCGAGGACACATCGCTGCAATTATCTGCGCTATTCAACACGTAGCTGCCCGCCGCATTGAGGTATTCCACGTAAGCATCCATGGCGAGATCTCCTACTTCCGGGCCAAACGCATTGCGCATCACCCAGCGTCCGTAACGCAGCTCGATACCTGCCGGCGACCAACTGGGCAGCACCGCAGCGCCGACACCATCTGAATCCCCAAAGCTGCTGGCCGCCACCGTGAGGGAAGCATTAAAGGGTGCAATTTCGGCATTGGCATTTTTGCTGTACACGAAGGTGTCGGCAGCGTCGAACGAATAGTCCATCATTCCGGGGGTGGCGCTTGCGCTCACCGTTCCGCTCCCGGCCAGCATATCCGTTGCCGCGGCCATTAGTGTCAGGCCATCGGCCCCCATCTGCACATTGTCGGCATTACTGAATGTGCGCACGATCGACCCGGGAGTAAGCTTGAGAAATCCCGCGGCGGTGTAATTTGCCGTAATGCCACCACCCGCGTCACGAGCAACCACCTGGGCGCCGGGTACCGTAGCGAAGCCAAAGCGCTGACCGATATAGGAGAAGCTGCCACACGCGGCCAGAAAACTTCCGCTCGCTGGCGTCACATCAAAATTGGCAGGGATAAAGCGCCCAACACTTTGTACGCTGGAAGCCGCATCGGCCGCACTATCGCCCAGATAGTTGTTGAGCGTGGTATTGAGATCGATAATGCCCACTTCATCCCAACTTAAAGTGGCATTCGCAATGCCATTTGCAAAGTCAGAGCTAGCCCCGCCCACCGTCAACGTGGGTGCAGTCAGTGTGCCGGCATCACCGCCAGATGGCGCAACCAGTGAATGTGTGAAGCTGACATTTGTGGCACTGCTTTCATTGCCCAGGTTGCTCGTGGTGGCGTTATCACTCAGGTTGGCACCCACATCCGGCAAACCGTCGTTATCGGTATCGTCCGCGGCCTGCCAGGCAACGCCACGCAGTCTCAAAGCAAAGTTCTGTCCTGCGGTTTGAAACACCGAGCCGTTGGCATCGGCGGCCCAGGATGTATTGGCACCGGTGGAATCATTAATCACGCCATCATCGGCAAGATCAGCCGCACGCTGGCCCGCACTATCCAGCTCAAAGCCGAAGGGCCGCACCACAAAGGCATTACTACTGCCAACCAAGCTAAAGGCGGGATCAGGCGGGCTTGCCGGCATGTCAACGCGAGCATGCAGCACAAGTGCACCCACATCGGCATAGCTGAAACGGAACGGCGCCTCGCCGTTGGCATCAAACTGCATGCTTACCGGCGTATACGACAGGCTTGCACCGCTGTTGTTACGCTGAGCGCTCACCGTCGTGTTACCACTAAAGCTGAGCGCATTACTCCCCGTGCATACCGAGGGGTTACTGCATTCGTAAGCAATGTTAATCGTGGTGGCGCCCTGCAAGGCGGCTTCACAGGCGCCGGTATCGGTATTGGTTTGCACCGCACGCAAGGTCAGACTTTGCGCTCCGGGGCCAATGTCAGAAGCTTTGCCAGCAATCTGGGTGCCGATTGGCGTCACCGTGGTATTGTTGCCGTCAGCATAAAACCGAAAGGCCGTATCCACAAAACTGATGGGCGGGTCTTCACTGCCACCATCGTCCAGATCACGGGCGCTGCCATCACTTACATCGATATCGATATTCGCCAGCGCCGAGCTCTGATTGAGATCGAAGGTGACGGAACTATCACCTGCCAACAACACCGGATTAGACGGCAGGACGGCATCCACAGGCGGCGTGGTTTTAACAAATATTGGGGTATTGGATGCCACGCTAACCGGGTTGTGGCTGGCGTCATGGGCGGTCACGGTCACGCGCTCGGCCTCGCAGGTAAGGCCCGTACCACTGTGACTGATGTGGTAGTGATCCACTTGACTGAGCGGTGCAATGGGCTGGGCGGCGCAAATACGCAGGTTTTCGATCTCATGAATATTGGTTGCACCACCGGTAGAACCGGTAAACGACACCACCCAATTGGCTGGCACATTAGCCTGAGAAGGGTTCACCGCATAGATATCGAAACTCGGCACAATCGACACATAGCCACTGCCGGTATCGCGCTCCACCGACACGTAGGCTTCACGCCCGCCCATGGTGTGATCTACCGCTATACGATACCGGTGTGCAGGCGCAGGCGTGGAACCACCTTGGTCAACACCGGGGCTCAGCGTGCCTGTGCTGGTCAGAAAATCGTAGCCGGTTTGCCCGCTGCCCGATCCTCGCAAGGCCACCGCATCGCGAGCAAAACCGATCCCCCCGCTTTTGCCCTCATTGGGGTTAGAAAAGTTACCGTATTCATCAATGCCCACACCCAACCAGCCACCGGCAAATCCCGGTGTGCCATTATTACGCTGGGCATAACCCAGCGCGCCACCGAAACTTCCCGGAACAGGGGTGACCGCCGCATCCGAAAACGTTACCGCGATGCCGTCGGCGCCCGAACCGTTATATGCGTAATAGTCAAACTCAACTTCAATACGATTTTCTGAGCCGGGAAACTGCAGCAACAGGTTCGCCACCGTTGCCACATTTCCCGAAGCGTTGGTGAGGCGTAATGCGCCGTTGCGTACCACGCGCGGAATACCAAAACTGCCACTGCGACTGGCTGCATACCAGTCACTGCTGAGCGGACCGGGGCCGGGAAAGCTGTCACTGAAACAATTCAGGCCACAGGATAAGCTGAACGCATCGCTGGAGTTCGCGGCGATGACATCGCCGGAAAGATCCTGCACGTTGTTGACGATAACCGTGTATTGCGTGAGGTCATTCAGTGACTGAGCGATGCGTAAAGTCACCGTATCCGCGGGCGCCAGAGTAGCGCTGTTAATCGCAATCGTGTTGCCCGCTGCGTTGACCAGCTGATAGTTCGAGATGTTTTCCGCCGATGCCTGCTGCAGGGCCTCCGAAAATTCCAGAGTAAGTTCCGTCAACTGTGCGCAGGAGCCGTCCGCCGTCAATAATTCAGGTGGCGCGGGTTGAACGATTCCCACACCAACCTGCCCAGTGATACTTCCGCTTGATGCCGATTCGAGCACCAGTAAAAACTGACGGTTGGCACCGGCGCCCGACAGCAAGGTATTCACTGATATTTGGGCAGAGGTGCTTCCCGCAGGAATAACGATAGACCCTGAGGCCGCCACATAATCGGTTCCAGCGGTGGCCGTTTGATCTCTTGTTGCATAGGTAAGCGTGATGTCAGATGCGCTGGCGGCACTTAAATTGATGGTGAACGTCACTGGCTGGCCCTGTATCGCCGATGCGTCACTCACACTTACCTCGGGCCCGCCGCCCCCGCCGCTATTGTTGTCGTCGCCTTCACTATTCCCACCTGAATTACCGGGGTCATCAATCCAGTTACCCGCGCCGTCCGGATTGCGCCGCACGTTTTTGGTGTTGCTGTTAGTGACGGAATAATTCCATTCATAGGCCGGCGTACAGGAACTATCAATCCCCGTGGTAAACCCGTTCACACTCAGATAGTCGATTGTATCCCCGGCACCGTCTTTCAGAATCACAAAGGTGCCGCCGTTCAAGTCGATGTAATTCTTGTTTCCGATCTCGTTATTATCGGCAACAATCCATGGTAACGAACCGTCGTCTGCGGAAGAAAGAGGAATCACCGCGGTACATCCAAAGGCCGTGCAGCTTTGCAAGGTCCAGCTGTCATAATCGGCACTAGTTAAGCTCCCCGACAGCACCTTTACCTCAATAAAAAATTCGTTGGTGTTACCTTGGCTGAGTCGAAAAAGTTCATTAATCACCGCCAAACCATGGTAACTGCTCGAGCAGGCGGCCTGCACAGTCGCACTCGCAGCCAGCAGACACAGAAGCAGTATGAAACGAAGGCTCGAACGAACTACCCGAATTGCGGAATGTACGAGATTCAAAACGCCTATCGCGCTCGTAAAAAAAGGGATATCGCTCATTTTGTGCATCTCAATTACTGCTCGCCCTGACTTGAATACTGCGCTGCGCCATTTCAAAACCCGCGCCGCAGCTTCCAGTGCTCAGGAAGGTGTAATAGGTAATGCCGTCGACCAGAACCGAGGTGCATGACAGCGTTGCCGTGCAGTTGTTGAGCCCGGGGTTGGCGCCTCCTGAGTCAAAGTCTATGGCGCTCATGGGATTGCTACAGGCAACCCCGCCCACAAAGACACGATTCAGCGCCACCTGCGCGCCACTTTCGGCGGCATAGAAGGCCTTCATGGCATGATAATCCTGACCGAAACCCAGACCGGACTGTTCGGTAAGATCACTCATGGCGAGAACAATCAGCGCCAGTACAACCACAATAAAAATGGTGGCTGGCAGGCCGATGCCTCGTTGTTTGTCGAGTGCTTTTTTAGGGTACATTGCGAATCTGCACCTCTTGGTTAATCGCCTGAACGGCCGGAGAGACCCCGTCACCGCGCACCTCAAAGCTGATCGTTACTACCCCGTTGCGTGCCAAGGTACCTGGGCTATAGGCAAAAGCCGCGTTGGCAAGCCGGCTCCCCACAACCGTTGGCGTGCCCAAGCCCGAGGTGGGCATACTGGATTGGAAACCATAGCCTGCATAGCGATTGAGTCGCCCGCCTTCAAAGCAGAACATCACCGGTTGCCGCACGATGTACAAGCGTTTAGTGGGTGAGTCGGTGAGAAACTGGTGTGTGGCAGACAGCTCGATGGTTACCGCGTTGGCGGTGGTGCCCGCCGACAACTGATTCAAGGTGCCACTGATCATGCCGGGATTTCCCAGTGCATACATGCCAGATATGGTACTCGGATACACCACCGCGCGATCCTGCGAGCTGTCCACCGAAGCCGCGCTGTAATTGGGAAAGGGCACGGCTTCAAAGCTATTCGCGGCGCTGAGAATGGGCACCGAAAGATAATCGCTGCCCCCAACGGTAGGTATAAACTCCAGGCAGGTATTGGCCCCATTAAGACGAAAACTGTTAGGCAGGGCGTCGCGTAATTCACGGCTGACTTTTTCGGAGACCACCCAGCCAATCGTAGCCAGCTGCTGCCGTTCCGACGTGTCGGCATAGCCTTGCACAGAGCGAAAAATAAAGTTGGTAATGCCCACACCAATAATACCAATCACCACGATCACGACCACAATTTCGATCAGGGTAAAGCCTCTCTGCTGATGCATCAGAAGTTCCCCTTGTATACCGCAAAGGCAATGGCATTCTCACCGGGAGGCGTCACTGAGACGGTAATCTTTTTGGCATGGTTATCGGGCGAACCTCCTGTGGCGCCCACCGTATTCCCATCACACTCAACGGTCACGGTCACGGCGTAACTGTTATAGGAGTTGTCCAGACTCCCCACCAGACTGACCGGCGGGCTATCGCTGGTACCGTGGTAATCGTCCACATCATTGTAGGTGGCGCGATTCTCTCCTGCTTCGGGCCCCAGGCTGGCACAGGAGGGGTTGGCCACTTCCGGCAATCCGCCTACCGGCGTAGAGTGATCGTAGTTTTTCGCCAGAATCTCATCGAGATAAAGTTGGGCAAGCTTCAGACTCTTATTTCGCCACAGCGGATCGGCACTTTGCGAAATTGAGACACTGAAGGAATTGAGCACGGCAACCATGGCGATGCTGAGAATCACAATGGAAATGACCAACTCGACCAGCGTGACGCCTTGTTGGCGTTTGCGTAACAACATCAGGGACATGAGCCATTACCTGCATAGGCATAACCGGCAGCCGAGAGACACACCCAAGAGCTTGTTTCGGCCGTAAAGCGTATCGAGTGATTGGTTCCAGACGTCAGGTTAGCCTCGCTGTCCCAGGTGAATACCTGTGAATCGCCCGGCGAAAAGATCACGCCATCCACACGCATCGAGCCACCGGCCGCATCCTGAGTGAGAACTTGGGCGGGCTGCCCGGTTTTATTCACGGTAAACTGCCAGTCTCCGCCCGCAGTGATGGCGACAGTAAGACTCACGGGATTACTGTTGGCGCTCATCCCCAATGCCACCTGCTGCGCGAGCAGTGCGCTCGAAAGCAACTGCCCCCGGGCGACGAAGGCCGTGTAGTCGCCTTTGGAAAAAAACAGACTGCCGGCACCGACACTCAGGGCCCCGATCAACACGATGACCATGACGAGCTCAATTAACGTAAAACCTTGCTGGCGGCTCCGCAACATTTCCCTTTCCCAGAGAGCAAAAAAGCGCCCGAAAGCGCTTTTAAACTAATGTGGTGTGACGATTAACAACCTGTGGTAACCGGTGCCGTATAGGTTGGTGCACTGCCGGCAGCGGTGGGTGCTGCGTACTGGAATTGGCATGTCGCAGCATTCGTCGCACCAATGGCCTGCACGGTGACGGTGCCGCCCGCTGCAGTAATGGTAAAGTCGGTGGTTTCAAGCTGTGCTGCGGTAACAATGCCGTTAGCCAGCGTACCCGCTGGGTAACCATTCGTCATATTGATGTTGGTACCTTCCAGCGATACCACCGTGGCGTTGTTATTTACCAATGAATCAGCGTGCGCAATGGAAGCTGCTGATTTAACCGCGCCGTAAGCGCCTTGCAGTGCCGCTGCACGAGCCTCGGAACCGAGATCCGCAAACCTTGGCAAGGCAAAGGCTGAAAGAATACCAAGGATCACGATAACCATGACCAGTTCGATGAGAGTAAAACCCGCTTGACGCTTCATTATTGTTGCTCCTGAAATTTTTGCTTGCAATGAAAACTTATAACTTACATTAACTATAGACATCAACTACTTAAAATACATAGTTCAATTGTTGATTATTTGTATCGAAATATGTCCTGTCAGGGTGAGAGCTCGGTGTACACCTGCCCCGTTTCCGGATCGTAGTCGATGAAATAGCCGTCGACAGTTGCCTGATAGGTGTATCGGCAGTCTCCCGCAATAACTGAAGTCAAATAATCCGATCCCGCCACCGTGCTGGCAGAGATGCTGTTGGTACTCATCAGCTCCTGCCACAAGGCATTACATTCCGCCGCCGACATTGCCAAAGGATCATTGTTGCCATTCACTCCGGTCGGCCAACCATCCACACTGGTATCAATCACGTTATTGGGTTCGCCGAAGCCCTGCAGATCATTTACCGGAGCGCGCACACCATTGGCCAACCATTGTGCCCTCACCAGATTCACCGCAGCAATGTAGGAACCACCCGCCGACTCGACACTCGCTCGGTGGGCATCGTCCGCCAGTTCTGCAAAGCGCGGTAACGCAAAGGATGCAAGAATCGCCAAAACCGCGATCACAACCACTAATTCAATTAAGGTAAACCCGTTCGTTCTATTCACTTGTACCTGCCTGTTTGACCGCTCCGGAGTGTTGGCTATCACATCCCTTCCTCTTGTTAACATGTTTACATGCGACTCGCGTCTTTTATTCATTATCCAGCGCCGCCAATTCGAGCCCTTTAATGCGCATTGGCCTATCTTCTGACCATAGCGCAACTACCCGAAACTGCAACCAGGGCATGCGTGGCTGGTGGGCTTCAGGCCACCAGTCGTCAGCTAGAGGCCGATAAGCAATCACTTTTCTACCCGGATCGAAGACCCACTTACCCCGCGCCTCACCGGCATCCTCCAGGGCCATCTCGCCCAGATAATGCTGATCAGCTTCATCCAGTTTCAGCCAGTTCATGGGATTGGAGCCCACATAGGCCTCGGCATTGCGCCAGTCATCTGCGGCGACCATGGTCGCCTGCATCAACAGTACGGCAGAGCGCAGCTCCGCCAAACGCATGGCCACATGCGTGCGCTCCGCCTGATCCAAAGGCGTTTCAAAACGGTCCGCCAGCATGCCCAACAATACCGCAATCACACTCGCCGTCACGGCGACAATAAAAAACCGGTTTCCGAACGTCCTCTCGGCGGTCAGACGGTCATTCATCAGCGCCCACCCATGGCAGCCTGGCCAAGGTCCCAGATAGGCAAGAACACGCCCAGGGCCAGCACAAGCACAATGCCGCCCATGGCAACGATGAGGATTGGCTCAATGGCTTCCGATAAGCGCTTCAAAGAATAATCGGCTTCCTCGTCGTAAAAATCGGCCACCTCTTCCAGAAGACTATCGATAGCGCCCGTTTCTTCACCCACCGCCATCATCTGCAACACCAGCGGAGTAAAAATCTCCGTTGCGCGGGCTGTTCGTAACAGACTGTCACCCCGCTCGATACCCGTTTTCATCCCGATAATCTTGTCGCCGATGAACCGATTTCCCGAGGCCTCCGCAGCAATCGCCAGGGCATGCGTAATAGGCATCCCCGCGCGCAGCATCATGGCGAAATTGCGCGTAAAGCGCGACAAGGCAATCTGTTCGAACAACACACCAACAATAGGAAAGGACAGTTTTTTTCTATCCCAGCGGTAATGCCCTTGCTCGGTCTTCACCCAGGCCTTGAAGGCGTATACCCCGCCAATAAACAGGGCAATCATCAACCACCAGTAATTCAGACAAAACTCGGAGGTGGCCACCAGAACCTGCGTCGGCAACGGCAAGTCGGCGCCAAATTTAGCGAACACACTGGCAAACTTGGGAATCACAAACAGATTCACAATGAACAGGGCAATGAGGATCGCCGAAATCACCATGGTGGGATAACGTGTTGCCTGCTTGACGCGCTTGCGTGTATCACGTTCCATCTCCAGGTTTTCGCTTAAGCGCTTGAAGGCGTCCTCGAGTTGACCCGTGTTTTCACCCACATGAATCATGGAAATGAACAGTTCGGAAAACACCTCAGGGTGAGCGGCCATACTGGTTGCCAGATTCACACCCGATTCGAGCTTGGACGCCACATCCATGAGCGTTTCCTTGAGCACTTCCGACTTGGTGGAATCTGCCAGACCTTTCATGGCGCGAATAATGGGAATACCGGCCTTGGTCAGTGCATACATCTGACGGCAGAAAATGATCAGCTCATCGAGATTCACTTTCTTTTTAATCAGGGTGATATTGATCTGAAGGCTGGCGGCCTGTTCTTTGGCCTCATCGATTTTAATCGGCGTGATGCCGCGGCGAGAAAGCTCGCCCAGCGCCGCAGCCTGCGACACGACTTCCAGCTCGCCTTTCACCGCAGCGCCCTGATCGTCACGCCCTTGGTAGATAAATTTCGCCATGATGCTTTAACTCATTCGCTCTTGCGTGGCAGGGTGTTATTCAAGCTCGGCATCCAGATCCAGAGGATCGCCCAAATCGGGTTCCGCATCTTCCAGAGTCGCCGATACACGGAAGACCTCATCAAGACTGGTAATGCCCTGTTTCGCATAGTCCAGAGCACACAGCTCCAGAGGCCGATAGAACGGATTGGCGCGTGCGGCTTTCTCGAACGCATCCGGATCGGCACGCCGCAGTGCACTCAGGGAGCGATCGTCCATTTCCAGCCATTCATAGATACCGATTCGCCCCTTGTAACCCGTGTTACTGCATTGATAGCACCCTGCACCGTGCGTAAAGGTTTCGGGTATTTCCGTGCCCGCCTCGGTCATGGCCGACAGCCAGATACGTTCCTGCTCGGTAGGCGTGTAATCGGCTGCGCAATTCGGACAAATACGCTTCACCAGCCGCTGCGCCATCACGCCCATCAGAGAGCTGGCCACCAGGTAGGGTTCGGCCCCCATGTCAATCAAGCGCATTGCACTCGCGATGGCATCATTGGTGTGCAAGGTGGACATCACCAGGTGCCCGGTCATGGCCGCGCGTAATCCGATTTCGGCGGTTTCCTGATCCCGCATCTCCCCTACCAGCACAATGTCGGGGTCCTGACGCAAACAGGCGCGCAACACCGATGAAAAGGTGAGCCCGACTTTCGGGTTCACCTGCACCTGCACAATTCGCGGCAAACGGTACTCCACAGGATCTTCAGCGGTAATGATCTTTACTTCCGGCTTGTTCAAATGGCTCAAAGCGCCATAGAGGGTGGTGGTTTTACCGCTCCCCGTAGGACCGGTAACGAGAATCAGACCATGCGGCCGAGTGATCGCCACCTTGAAGCGCTCCAGAATTTTCTCCGGCATACCGGCTTTATCGAGGCCCAGCATACCTTCGGTTTGATCCAGCAAGCGCATGACCACAGATTCGCCATATTGCGTAGGCATGGTATTCAAACGCACATCGATGGAGCGGGACTTTACGCGAATATTGAAGCGTCCATCTTGCGGAATACGCTTTTCGGAAATATTCAAACCCGACATCAATTTGAGGCGCAGTACCAGCGCCGCATTGATCCGGGTTTCCTTCATCACGTGTTCCTGTAGCACACCATCGATACGCTGCCGGATGCGCACCACACTTTCATCCGGTTCGATATGAATATCTGAGGCCCGTGCCTGCACCGCGTCTTCAAATATCGACTGCAACAACTTTACGACCGGCGCTTCGCTATCGTCGCCGGTGGCGGTTAATTCAGCCAGATCAAATGCGTCGTCGGCAAGCTCACTGTCGAGCTCCTCCGCAAGGTTGGAAATCTCATCAGTGCGGCGGTACACCAGATCCAGGGTATCAAGTAGCTCACTCTCCCTAACCACCGCTTGGCGCGTGGGTTGTTTGACGGTGCGGCTGATCTCATCCAGAGCCATAAGATCCATGGGATCGGCCATGCCGATCAGCAGTTCCCCCTGCTGTTCATCCAGCACAATCGCCCGGAATCGCCGCGCATGGGTTTCGGGCAACTTTTTGATCAACTCCTGATTGAACTGGTAATGACGCAACTGTACGAAAGGAATTTCGAGCTGACGCGACAGAAGGTTCAGCAAACCGTCTTCATCGACATAGCCAAGATCGGTCAGCGTGCGCCCGAGCTTGCGGCCGGTTTTCTTCTGTTCCGCCAGCGCCGTCATTAACTGCTCTTCAGTGATCATGCCCTGCTGGATCAGCAGGTCACCTATGCGTATTTTCTTCTTCGGTTCACTCATGGCTACTCTCTCATCCACCCGAGATCAGGGCTCCAGTACTTCTATTCGTTGCTGTGCAAAGGCCGCCAGCTTCCGGTTTAAGCCGGGCAGTTCCAGTGCGCGCGTGTACGCGACGCGCGCTTCATCAAAACGCTTTTCCTGATCACGCGCGATCGCGAGCCCGGCCCACCAGTCGGCAGCTTCCGGATCGTATTCAAGCAAGCCCTCATACACACTGGCCGCTTGCCGGGGATACCCCAACTGCTGATAGTAGGACGCCAGCAAAGCATAGTAACCGGGGTATTCATGCACCTCCGGCTGCATTTCCCGCAGCGTGTACAGTGCAAGATCGCTATCACCTTGCTGCATATACCAGCGAGCCTTGATCTGCCGCAGGTCTGGGTTGTCGATTACACTGGCATCCAGCAAGAGATCGCCGGCTTCGGCATAGCGCCCCTCCTGCATCAAATGACCCGCCAGTACCGCGCGGCTTTTTTCATCCTGCTGTGTACTGGCTAAAAACTCATACAGTAGGCGATACGCTTCGTTGGACTGCCCCTGTGCAATTAATTTCTGCGCCTCACGCGCCACGCTGTGATCACGCTCGCTGGGACTCAAAGTAACGCCCGTGGGCGGTGCTACCGCCAGAGAACGAGCGGAGTGTGGCGTTTCTGCCTGCTGCGGCGGCTGTGCAACTCTGACAGCAGGTATCGATGTAACCTCGTTATTGGTAACGGCACTGGTTTGCTGAGCCACAGATGGCGCTGACGTCGTTGTTTGGACCCGCTGATCAGTCGGCGCGGGCGTGGGCTGGTCGTTCAAGGCGCCTGGCGATGTCGAGGGCGTGTCTGTTGCCTCGGCCTGCGGGGCTGTTCCGGCCGCAGAGGCTATCGCTCGAGGGGACTCAGCGTCACTGACCGCACGTTCATTGCTGACCGGGGTAGTTGGCAATACCGCATCCGGCGCTTGCTGCGGCGCAGGCAGCTCAGCATCAGGCGACACCTCTACAGATTCAAGGTGCGTGTCAGGTAAGCCGGCCACGGCGGTCACTTCAGATTCGGTGATAGTGGCGACGTCTGAGGTCTTGGACTGTCCTGTGAGTAAAAACAGCGCCGCACCTATGCCCACCAAAAATACCAAGCCCAACAGCAAACCCCACTTGAGCAGGTAAGGCGGCTGGGTCTGTGGCTCAATGATCTCCGCCACCGCAACCTGCGCAGGCTGTTCTCGTTCGGGCGCCTTGCGTGCATCGAGATCCCGAAGCATGTCGTTAATGACGCTCACAACCACCCTCCGCTCGACACCAATGGAAGATAATCCAGGCCCGCCAGCAACGCGACGGAAGGCCAGGGTATCCATCGCCAGGATCGGGCACTGATACTTTCTGTGTCCATAATTGCGGATTTCATATGTCGCGCTGTTACCGTTCGTTCGCCCTGACCGTAGGCAAGCATCAGCGACTTATGACAGAGAATATTGACCAGCCGCGGCACGCCCTGTGAGGCCTTGGTCAGTAAATGAATTGCCCGCGCTTCAAACAGACGCCCACCCTGATACCCTGCCAGCAGCATGCGATGCGAAATGTAGTGTTCGATGTCGCGCCGTGTCAGTGGCTGAAGACGATGCTGAAAGGTAATGCGCTGTCGCAACTGGCGCAGATGCTTCTGATCGAGCATGCGCTCCAACTCTGGCTGACCAAACAACACGACCTGTAGAAGCTTGGCCGATTCCGTTTCAAGATTGGTCAGCAGGCGCAAGGCTTCGATGGTTTCATCTGGCATGGCCTGCGCTTCGTCAATAATGAGCACCACCTGCTTTCCGTCATTGGCATAGCGAATCAAACATTCGTTAATACGTTGCAAAGCCAGCACATGTTTTTCGGTCGTCACATCCTGATTCAGGTAACCATCAATTTGGCTGTAGACCGGGTGACGCCCTTGAGGTTGTTGCGCCCCCAACTCGTCGGCCAAGAGGCAATACAGGGTTTCGGCGGAGAAATGCGGATTGGGAATATATGCCGTGACGTAGTCCTCACCCAAGCCGTTCAGCAACTTGCGACACAGCAGGGTTTTGCCCGTACCGACTTCTCCGGTAATTTTCAGAAAGCCTTCTTTGTTTTTCAGGGCCACCAGCAGCATCTCAATCGCTTGCCGATGGGTTTCGGACTGCAGAAAGAAATGCGTATTGGGCGTCAGGGTGAATGGCGCTTCGCGTAATCCAAAGAATGCTTCATACATGCCATCACGCCTAGGGGTAAAAGCGCGTCTCGGGGGGTGAAGCCATCACCTCGCGCATGGTCCCGAAACGCTCGCGACTGGAGCGCAAGTCGGCGTTGATCACACTGTCGTCGGTCAATGTGGGCCGCAGTAAAATCACCAACTCGGTTTTCTCGTTAGACTTGGATTTCTGCTTGAACAACTCGCCAATCAGCGGCAGGTCACCAAAGAAGGGGACCGAAGAATTGCGGTCTTCATTACGCGTTTGAATCAAGCCACCAATCACCACAATTTGTCCGTTGTCGGCCGTGATCACGCTGTCGGACTCCCGAATCGTCGACAGTGCCAGTGGTAAGTCGATTTCCCGACCACCCACAACAATCAGTTTTTGCTGATCCTCCACCTTGCTGATCGTGGGGTGCACGTGCAGAGTAATTTTGCCCGTGTCACTGATCTGGGGCGTCACGTCCAAGGCAATGCCAGAGAAGAAGGGGGTCAGGTCGATGTCGGTGGAGGACGAATCGGTGTCGTTGTCGGATTCAAAATCAATATCCGTGACGAAATACTCGTCTGTTCCCACCTTGATTACCGCTTTTTGATTGTTCACCGTTGCAATCCGTGGGCTGGAAAGCACTTGCACATTTCCTTGCGTGCCCAGCAACTCAATGGCGGTATTGAAATTACCCAGCGTCAGGGTGGAGGCAAATACACCACCTACATCTCCCGCCGACACGTTCCGTGCGGACTGTGCCAGATCGATCGATCGACGGGGCGTGCCGCCCCGAAACTGACCGGCTTCAGAAAAGCTCCAATCAATCCCCTGTTGGTACCCCTCGCTCAGCTCCACCTCGAGGATTTTTGCTTCGAGGATGACCTGGCGCTGCATAATCAGCTCTGCACTTTCCAGATAAGCCGTGACTGCCGCCAGCTCTTCGGCACTACCGCGCACCACGGCCACTCCGGCGCTGGGGGTGAGCACTACCGAGCGGCCCTCACCATTCCCAACAATCAATTTGAGCGCCTCGGCGAGATTCTGCCAAAAGTTACTTTCACTGGAGGTAGTGATCTTGGTGCCCGTACCGCCACTCGATACATTGCTACCGCTGCTCCCCCCCTCACTGCCGGACTCGGCATTGAAGGTGATTTGCCCGGAGGCTACGCGTGTTTCGGAATCACCTTTGCGCACCACGTTCAAGTAATTGATGGCGAACACCTTGCTGCGCAGACCGGTGGGAAAAACTTTAATCAGTCGTCCATTTTCCTGATACTCATAACCATAAATATCTTTGGTGATTTCCAACACCTCACTCACGGTCACATCGCGCAAGGACAAGCTGATGGTGCCCGACACATCGGGGTGAACGGCAATGTTGCGGGATGTACCTTCAACCAGTCCCGCAAAAAAATCCCGTGCCGGCACGTCGCTCACTGCAATATCAAAGCGTGGTTCACGGGCCCGCTTGCTGACCGGCGCATTCAGCTGCGGTGTGAGCGCAGCCATCACATCCGGGGAGATGGCTACCGGCTGGGGTGCAGGTTGCAAGGCGGCATCCAACTCAGCATTGATCTGGTCGATACCTGAGGTATCGTTCGCTTCTGGCGACTCCATCAAGGCATTCTTATGTGCGCATGCACTCACAAGCAGCGCGCCAAAAGCTAGGATGGCGACCCGTCTGGATTTACTTGGCATGTTCATACTCATTATGTTGTGGCCCCGGCTCTGCGCAAGGTGTGCGCCCGTGCATTATTTTCTGATCTTGATGCCTGTGGCACCACTGACTCGCAAGGTACGGCGCTGCCCATCAACCATTAGACTGACGCTCCCTTCCGAAATAGCTAACACTTTGGCTCCCGATACATAGTCGCCCACCGACACACGCTGGCCATTGATCATTGCCATTTTGCGCCCATCGGCATTTAATATGTAATTCAGTTTATACTGCCTCGCGACCGCTTTCGCAGGCCTGCTCGCCCGCCAATCCGCCGGTTTGGTCGGATCATGCAGCACTTCACCACTGTCCAGAGTGAGACTGGTCTTTGCCTGTATCGGCAGCGTTACTGTAATCAGTAGCAGGAGCGCACCCGCGAACTTAAACACCGATCCAATCCTCATCCAGACTCAACGTACTGATTTGCAGCGTGACGACCGCTTTGGGATAGCCCTTGACCTGATAATCAAGCAAGCGCCAGTAGAAGCCTTGTGTTGACTCCAGTTTCTGCAGAAAAGCCAGCGTCTGAAAATAGCCCCCCGACAAAACCATTTCAAAGCCATGCGCAAAAATCACTGCCTGATCGGCGCTCGCCCCTGGAGACTGGGTGGCTCCCAAAGCCTGCTTAATATCGAGAGGCTCCACCGGCAGGTTGCGGGCACTGACCAGCTCGAGACCTTTATAATCCGATAACACTCTGCGCAACACGTTGGCCATTTCTTCCGGGGCAATCAAACTGCTCAAGCGTGTTTCGATTTCCTGTTTCAATTCTGTCATTTCACGACGCAAGCGCGCCTGCTCTTCGCGCAAAGGCGCATTGGGGTCGTTGGCCAACATCGCGGTCAACACAACCAGCCGTTCAGAGTCATTGGCAATCTGTTCATTGAAACGCTGCAGATCCTGACTCAAGGCAGCCTGTTTTTTCTCATAAGGCGTAAACACAAACTGCGCCCATATCACGAGTAGCAACACCACAAGTGTGCCGGCGAGAATGCCGCGCTCTCGCAAAGACAAATCGGCCGTTTTATCACGTAGCTGCTGCCACTTTTCCCACTTCATGGCTGCCCCTCGCCTGCACTTTCAGCCGTTGTTGCCTCGGCACTCACCAATAAGCTCTGCGGACTTTTTTCACTTAACGACTTAAGACGAAAGCGGAGAGCCCCTCTTTGATCATCATCGCTATTCAAATCGAACAAGGTGAAGGTACGCCCCACAAAGCTGGGCTCTTGCCTCAGGTTCTGCAGATATTGCGGAACCGCCTCGGCCAAACGGGTTTTACCTTCCAGCGCCATATTGCGCCCGGCTGCACCCAGCGATATGCGTGTCAACCAGAGCCCTTCTACACGCTGGCGGGCCAGCGCAATCAAGGTACTTGAATAGCCGGCATCATCTTTCACGACTACTTTATCCAAAACCTGAATCATGTCCTGGCGGGCGCTGAGCTGTTGCGCCAAGCGCTCGTTCGCCAAAGCCAGTGATTCATCACGTACCAGCGTCGCCGCTTTGGCCTCCAGCACCTGCACGCGCTTGTGCATGGTATCGGCCTGCTGTTGACGCTCAGCCACTTCGGCCCGGGTGGTCTCTAGAGAATGATTGAGGAATGCCGCAGCCAACACGAGCACGATAAGCGTCAGTACGCCTAATAATATGATGTGTTCGAGCGGCAATTTGACTTTTCGCGGCTGGAACTCTTCGGTGTATAAATTAACTTGCTGCATTATGTGTCGGCTTCCCGCAGGGCGGCGCCAGCGGCGACCAGACAATTGATCTCATTAAGCCCCAATGTGCCATCGAGCGTAAAACAGGACGACCACTCGAAAGGTACTACCTTGGCCGCAATCGTTCCGCCGAGCATGTTTGTAAGGGGAATCGACGGATCAGGGCCTGCCAGCACCAGTTCCTGAGGCGGTACCTGAGCCATCTGACTTTCAAAATAGTCAAAAGAACGCTGAATTTCCAAAGCCAGATGCTGCATCACGGAGTCCTGCTGAGAGGGTTCGTTCAAGGCATCCAGAGAAAAATCAAAGTGGCGTGCAAGATACAAGGTATCCCCTTTGACCAGCACCATCAGCCCGGTCCCATTGCGCAAGTATAGTAAAGCAAGGGGGCGCGCTTCCTGACCGGATATCTTCAAGCAAACATTACGCAAGCTCAGATCGGCCACATCGATATGATTCAGCTCCATCGCGGAATCACGCAGCACATTCACATGCCCCTGAATCAGAGCTTTTCGGGCAACCGCCACATTAACCAATGGCGGACGACCACGCAGCGCATCTTCGGGAAAGGCGTAGGCATCGGTGACGGCATTTTCCAGATCAAAATCCAGCATATCCTTCACTTTCCAGCGAATTGCATCAGCCAACTCGCTATCGTCTACCTTGGGCTTTTCAACCGGATAGGTCTGATATTGTTCGGGAGGCAAGACAAGATTGCATGCTGCACCGGTTAGCTTGTGTGTGCTCACCAATTCAGCCAGTTTCCCAGCGCGCTCGGCAGCCGAACAGGCCACAAACTCGCAGGCATCGATCGTTAGCGCTCCGGCCTGCTTGGCTTTATGCGCTACCGCAATGGCCAAGCCGTCAGCCCGCACTTCAAGCCCCACAACGGTGGAAGGTGATTTAGACTTTATCCAAGGAAACAATCGAAGACCCGTCGTTATCGTTTTAAATTAAACCCAAACTTTAGAATAGTTCACTAAGTTACTGTTTGCAAAATACATTGAAGGCAAAAATCCGCTTACTTAACAATTAGGCATAAACAAAAAAGGGTCGCTCTAGAGCAACCCTTTTTACACGAAAACAGTTTTTAGAACGGTATATCGTCGTCGAAGTCATCGACTGGCCCCTGCGGCATTGCCGGCGCCTGAGGCTGTTGCTTCGCGGCGCCACCATAGGCCGCCTGGGGCGGTGCCTGATTGTATCCACCCTGAGGTCCAGCCGCTTGATTGTAAGCGGCTTGCCCGCCCTGTTCTCCCGGGCCACCTCGCGCATCGAGCATCTGCATCTCGTTGGCGACAATTTCAGTAGTGTAGCGATCCTGGCCACCTTGGTCCTGCCATTTGCGCGTTTGCAAGCGCCCTTCCAGATAGACCTTTGACCCTTTCTTCAAATATTCTTTGGCAATTTCAGCAAGACGATTGAACATCACAACACGGTGCCATTCTGTGCGAGGCACCATTTGCCCGGTTTGCTTGTCTTTATAACTCTCATCGGTCGCAATACTGAGATTAGTCACAGCACTGCCCTGAGGCGTAAAACGCGTATCCGGGTCGGCACCCAGATTACCGATAAGAATAACTTTGTTGATGCCTCTGGCCATGTTTTTCCCCTTTTTTAATGTTTGGCTTATCCTTAAGCTCGCACTAAAACTGATCTTTGAGCGCCACACCGGCTACGCTCATTTCAAGGTCTCAGATTGTCGCACGGACGCCTCGTGAAAGCCACGCACACCGAGACAAAAGTACCGCCAAGTTCACTTCAAATGCGCGAGTGCCGACTCGGCTCCCGCCTCATCATAACCGAGCAGTTTCACTTTCAGATGGATGATCTTCTCCTGCGGCAGAATCACTACCTCTTCGACGCCATCAAGCGCAAGAAGAGACTCCCGAAGGGCGTCGATCTCTGCGGCATCGGCTGAGCGGGCATAACCTACCGTGACACCTTTGGTTGTGGGATTATGCATTCCCCACGCCAAAACACCCCACAGCGCAACAACCACGCCCACTAGCACATACACGCCCACCAAACCATGCAGGGATAACACCCAGCCGCCGCTAACGCCACCTACGAAAGCCCCCAGAAACTGCCCGGTGGAATATACGCCCATGGCCGTTCCCCGACTTCCTGCCGGCGCAAGCTTGCTGACCAGAGAAGGCAAACTGGCCTCCAGAAAATTAAACGCCATAAAGAAGCCAAACAGGCTCAGCCAGCTAGCCAGTGCCTGGTGCCTCGTCATGGTCATCGACATTGCCGATAACCCCAACAAGACCAGCGCACCAAGAAAGACCTGCTTCAAAACATGCCGTTTTTCCGCCAAGACGATGAAAGGCACCATGGCAAGAAACGATAGGAGCATCACCGACAGATAAAACCACCAGTGACTTGGTGCACCGACGCCCGCCTCGTTCACAAGGGAGACGGGCACGGCAACAAACATGGCCGTCAGCACCAGATGCAGGCAGAAAATACCAGCATCTAATCGAACCAGATCCCGCTCCCGCAACACATCGCGCACTTGATCGACAAACAATCGGGTATCGCGGTTGCGCGTGAGGCGGGCAGGCTCAGGAACATGGCGAATAACCCAGTACAAACCAAACACCGCCATGGCGGCAGTGAACCAGAAGATACCCGCCAGGCCCCACAGTTCGCCGAGCAGTGGCCCCAGAATCAAAGCCAAGGTAAACGACAAACCAATAGACATGCCCACCAGCGCCATTGCTTTGGTACGACTTTCTTCACTGGTAAGGTCACTGAGCAAGGCCATCAACACGCTGGCAATCGCCCCCGCGCCCTGCAAAACACGACCAAGAATGACACCGTAGATATGCTCTGCGGTCGCGGCCAATATGCTTCCGCCAGCAAAGATAAGCAAGCCAGCAATGATGAGCGGTTTGCGGCCAAAGCGGTCGGAGAGGGCACCGAATGGTACCTGTAAAACGGCCTGACTCAGACCATAAGCACCGAGCGCCAATCCAAGCAGCGCTGGAGTCGCTCCCTGTAAATGCTCGCCATACAGCATAAACACCGGCAGCACCATGAACAGGCCCAGCATGCGCGTGGCATACAGCATTGCCAACGAAAGGACAGATCGCTTTTCAACCGGAGTCATCAGTTCCAACACTATTCCAAAAGCGCGCTATTCTAGCAGCTTTCGGGCTGTACACTAGAGGGGCTGCCAGGCAAGCACAATGATCCGCTTATCCCGCATTGTGCGTACACGGCTTAGTGTACGGCGACATATATCGGTATAATGCCGGGTTTCGTTTCTTTTTCTGAGCATTTTAATGGCAACAATTCAGGTTCGGGGCGCACGCACCCACAATCTCAAAAACATCGATCTCGATATTCCGCGTGACCAGCTGGTCGTCGTCACAGGACTTTCTGGTTCAGGGAAATCCTCATTGGCATTCGACACCCTGTATGCAGAGGGGCAGCGGCGCTATGTAGAGTCTTTATCCACCTATGCCCGACAGTTCCTGTCGATGATGGATAAACCGGATGTCGACCATATCGAGGGTTTGTCGCCAGCCATATCCATCGAACAGAAATCCACCTCCCACAACCCTCGCTCTACCGTTGGCACGATCACGGAAGTGTATGATTATTTGCGCTTACTGTTCGCACGAGCGGGCGAGCCGCGCTGCCCCACCCACGGCGTTGCGCTCGATGCGCAAACCGTTAGCCAAATGGTTGATCAAGTCATGGCGCAACCAGAAGGCAGTAAATTGATGATGCTCGCCCCCGTTGTTCAAAATCGCAAAGGCGAACACCTGCATGTCTTTCAGGAGTTACGCTCTCAAGGGTTCATCCGGGCGCGTATCAATGGGTTAGTCGTCGATCTCGATGACACCCCCGCTCTGGATAAAAACAAAAAGCACACCATCGAGGTGGTGGTCGACCGATTCAAAGTCCGAGAAGACATCCAACAGCGCATTGCTGAATCCTTCGAAACCTGTCTCGAGCTCACCGACGGACTGGCGCTCGTAGCCCCCATGGACACCGACAACAAAGACGAAGAACTCATTTTTTCTTCACGCTTCGCTTGTCCCCATTGTGGCTATGCTATCAGCGAGCTGGAACCTCGCATGTTTTCATTCAACAACCCTTCTGGGGCATGCCCCACCTGTGACGGACTTGGGGTTAAACAGTTTTTCGACCCCGACCGCATCATCACCAATCCGAGCCTGAATCTTGCCGAGGGCGCCATCAAAGGCTGGGACCGCCGCACCGTTTATTATTTTCAACTACTTAACAGCGTCGCCCAGCATTACGGCATTGATATAGACACCCCGTTTGCAGACCTACCCGAAGATTTCATACAGGTACTGATGCACGGCAGCGGCAAAGAAGAAATTGCTTTTCGCTACGTCAACTCCCGCGGCGACACGGTGCAACGAAAGCACAGCTTTGAAGGTGTTATACCTAACATGGAGCGGCGATATCGCGAGACCGAATCCCAAATGGTGCGCGACGACCTCGCCAGCTACCTCAATAACAAGGCCTGCCCAAGCTGTAAAGGTTCCCGATTAAAGGAAGCATCACGCAACGTCTATGTGGCAGAAGAAACGCTTCCTGAGATCACGCACTTGCCCGTCGGCGAAGCACTGCGTTATTTCGATGCACTCAGCTTATCGGGCAAGCGGGCCGAAATTGCTGACAAGATTCTGAAGGAAATTCGTTTACGCCTGGAATTCCTCGTGAACGTGGGGCTGGATTACCTCACACTGGAACGCTCCGCCGACACCCTATCTGGAGGTGAGGCCCAGCGAATTCGCCTAGCCAGCCAGATTGGGGCAGGACTGGTGGGCGTAATGTATATTCTCGACGAACCCTCTATCGGCCTGCATCAGCGCGATAATGACCGCCTCCTTAAAACTCTCACCCATTTAAGAGACCTGGGCAATACGGTCATTGTGGTCGAGCACGATGAAGATGCCATTCGCCTTGCCGACCATGTCATTGATATCGGCCCAGGAGCCGGTGTTCATGGCGGAGAGATTATCGCCCAGGGTAAGCCTGCAGATATCATGGACAATGCAGATTCGCTGACCGGCCAGTATCTGAGCGGCAGAAAAAAGATAGCTGTTCCCGCACAGCGTACCGCGCGCGAAGGAACCAAATCCCTATCGCTCCTGGGCGCACATGGAAACAACCTGCAACACGTCAATCTTGAGATACCCGTCGGCCTGTTTACCTGCATCACCGGTGTTTCCGGCTCAGGCAAGTCGACGCTGATCAACTCCACCCTCTACCCTCTCGCGGCAACCGAACTGAATAAAGCAACTACTTTGAATGCAGCGCCCCATGAACACATTTCAGGACTGGAGCACTTCGACAAGGTTATTGATATTGATCAAAGCCCAATTGGAAGAACACCTCGTTCCAACCCCGCCACCTACACCGGTTTATTCACACCCATTCGGGAGTTGTTTGCCGGTACTCAGGAAGCGCGCTCCAGAGGTTATAAGCCCGGCCGTTTCAGTTTTAACGTCAAGGGTGGACGTTGCGAGGCCTGCCAAGGCGATGGCGTAATCAAAGTAGAAATGCACTTTCTGCCGGACGTGTACGTGCCTTGTGATGTGTGTAACGGCAAACGTTATAACCGGGAAACGCTAGACGTAAAATACAAGGGACTGAATATTCACGAAGTCCTTGAACTCACCATTGAAGACGCCCGCGAATTTTTCGATGCCGTTCCCTTTCTGGCCCGAAAATTACAGACCCTGATGGACGTAGGGCTCGCGTATATCCGCCTAGGGCAAAGCGCCGTCACTCTCTCCGGCGGTGAGGCACAGCGCGTCAAACTCGCCAAAGAGCTTTCCAAGCGTGATACCGGCAGGACGCTTTACATTCTTGATGAACCCACCACGGGACTTCACTTCTACGACATTCAGCAGCTATTAACCGTTCTGCATCGCCTGCGCGACCACGGCAACACGGTTATCGTAATTGAACACAATCTCGACGTTATAAAGACCGCCGATTGGATTATCGACTTGGGGCCGGAGGGCGGTGTGCGCGGTGGCCACATTATCGCCGAGGGAACACCAGAGGCGGTAGCAGAAGTAGAAGGGTCGTTTACCGGGCAGTTTTTGAAGCCGATGCTGTAAGAGCACTAGCCAGACGCTGGACGCCTGACGCTAGAGTAGGACGTCCGGCTACAAGATAACAAACAGAGACGCTTAGGCCCCAGATTCAGCCTATTCTTTTGCACCCTTGCCTCAGAATTCTGGCGTCTGGCGCCCGACCACAAAAAAAGCCGGCATAAGCCGGCTTTTTTATGAGTAAAACTTACTCTTCGTCGTCATCCTCGACATCTTCGACAATTGGTCGATCGACCAATTCCACGAAGGCCATAGGCGCCGCGTCACCAGGACGGAAGCCACATTTGAGGATGCGGATGTACCCACCCGGACGATCCTTATAACGAGGACCCAACTCATTAAACAATTTCGCCACAACCGCATCGTCACGAACGCGCGAAAACGCGAGACGACGGTTTGCAACAGAATCATTTTTTGCCAGAGTAATCAGAGGCTCCGCAACGCGACGCAACTCTTTTGCCTTCGGCAGAGTAGTTTTGATCAGTTCATGCTCAACCAGTGAGGCAGCCATGTTTTTGAACATTGCCTTCCGGTGAGAACTGTTTCGATTAAATTTACGACCACTTTTACGATGACGCATGTTTCAATTCCTTACCTGTCCAAGCCGGTTCAGCGTTAGCCGCCAAGTACCCGGTCATCGCCCTTAAGGCTGGCTGGCGGCCAGTTCTCAAGACGCATACCCAAAGAAAGACCACGTGATGCGAGCACATCTTTAATTTCCGTGAGTGACTTCTTACCCAGGTTTGGGGTTTTAAGCAGCTCTACCTCAGTGCGCTGAATCAGGTCACCAATGTAGTAAATGTTCTCTGCCTTTAGACAGTTCGCAGAGCGCACTGTCAGTTCAAGGTCATCCACTGGACGCAGGAGAATAGGATCGACTTCTTCCTCTTCTTCCTCTTGTACAGGCTCTTTCTCGTTATCAAAATCAACAAACACTGACAATTGCTGCTGCAGAATCGTCGCCGCTCGGCGGATTGATTCTTCAGGATCGATTGTCCCGTTTGTCTCCAAATCTATAACCAGCTTATCCAGATCCGTACGCTGCTCAACACGGGCATTTTCTACCGAGTAAGCAACACGGGCTACCGGGCTATAGGACGCATCTAATTGCAATCGACCAATGGCGCGCGTTTCATCTTCGCTATTATTGCGCTGATCCGCAGGCTCATAGCCCCTTCCTCGCGCCACCTTCAGCTTCATGTTGATTTCGCCGTTATCACCCAGATGACAAATTACGTGATCAGGGTTGATGATTTCTACGTCGTGATCGAGCTGAATATCGCTTGCTGTTACGGGACCAGCCCCTTTTTTGGCAAGCGTTAAGGTTGCTTCGTCACGCGAATGCATGTTGATAGCCAAACCCTTCAGGTTGAGCAGGATTTCGATAACGTCTTCCTGCACCCCTTCAATGGCGCTGTACTCGTGCAGCACGCCATCGATTTCAGCTTCGACTACCGCACAACCAGGCATGGATGACAGGAGGATGCGACGAAGTGCGCTTCCCAGAGTATGGCCAAAGCCACGCTCCAGTGGTTCCAGAATCACCTTTGCATGTGTTGCGCTTAACCCTTGAACTTCAATATTGCGAGGATTCAAGAATTCATTTACTGAACGCTGCATATACGCCTCTATAGGTTATGGTTAGGATCCAAGCTTACTTAGAGTAAAGCTCTACGATTAGGTTTTCGTTGATATCCGCTGGCAGATCGGAACGCTCAGGCACTGCCTTGAAAGTTCCACTCAGTTTATTGGCATCAACTTCCACCCATTCAACTGGCGCACGATTTCCTGCCAATTCAACTGCGTTTTTGACGCGCAGCTGATTTTTGGCTTTTTCACGTACAGCAACTGTGTCACCCGCCTGGACCTGATAAGAGGCAATGTTCACGACCTTATCATTGACCAGGATAGCCTTGTGGGAAACCAACTGACGTGCTTCTGCGCGAGTTGAACCATAGCCCATTCGATACACTACGTTATCGAGACGCTGTTCAAGCAACTGAAGCAAGTTCTCACCGGTCGCACCCTTACGGCGCGCCGCTTCTTTGTAATAGCCACGGAACTGCTTCTCCAGCACGCCGTATAAACGACGCACTTTTTGTTTTTCGCGGAGTTGTGTACCGTACTCAGACAGGCGACCGCGGCGAGCGCCGTGCATACCTGGTGCGGTTTCAATATTACATTTTGAGTCGAGCGCTTTCGCACCGCTCTTTAAAAACAGGTCCGTCCCTTCACGACGGGACAGTTTACATTTTGGTCCAATATAACGAGCCATCTCACTGTCTCCCTAAACGCGACGTTTTTTCGGTGGACGACAGCCGTTGTGTGGAATCGGCGTGACGTCGGTGATGTTTGTGATTTTGTAACCACATGCGTTTAGTGCTCTAACAGCGGACTCGCGTCCTGGCCCAGGCCCTTTGACGAGAACTTCAAGATTCTTCAGGCCGTATTCAGCAGCCGCATTACCGGCTCTTTCAGCTGCTACCTGCGCAGCAAAAGGTGTGCTTTTTCGTGAACCACGGAAGCCAGAGCCGCCGGCAGTCGCCCAAGAGAGCGCGTTACCTTGACGGTCTGTAATGGTCACGATGGTGTTGTTGAACGAAGCATGGATATGCGCCATACCGTCAACAACGGTCTTTTTCACCTTTTTACGGGTACGTGTACCTGGCTTTGCCATTACTGTTTCCTATTACTTACGAATTGGTTTGCGAGGACCTTTTCGGGTGCGAGCATTGGTTTTGCTTCGCTGACCGCGCACAGGCAGGCTGTGGCGATGACGAAGACCACGGTAGCAACCTAAGTCCTTCAAACGCTTAATATTCATTTGGATTTCACGACGCAAATCACCTTCTACTGCCAGCTTTGTGACCTCATTTCGCAGCGTATCGAGCTGCTCTTCGGTCAAGTCGCCAACTTTGTCGGTCGGGGCTACGCCCGTTGCTTCGCAAAGTTTACTTGCAGTCGTCTTGCCCACACCAAAAATATAGGTGAGCGAGATTACTGCGTGTTTGTTGTCGGGTATATTGACACCGGCTATACGTGCCATCCATCTAACTCCGCTTTTTCGGTCTTTCCCCCTAGAGGAAAAGGCCAATTCTAGTTACCGTCTTTGAAAAAGGCGCGAATCATAGCGCTTGATCAAAAAGAAATCAAGCGACCCGATCAGCAGCCTTTTGCGCAGCGTTTAACCTTGACGCTGCTTGTGACGAGGCTCTTGGCAAATGACCCGTACTGAGCCATTTCTTCGTATTACTTTACAGTTACGGCAAATTTTCTTTACCGACGCACGAACTTTCATTTGTTACTCCAACGTATCTATAGCAACCGGGTTGCGGTTAGCGAACCATACCGCCGCCGCCGTAACCTTTCAGGTTCGATTTTTTCATGAGGGATTCATATTGGTGAGACATCAGATGAGACTGAACCTGCGCCATAAAATCCATCACAACCACCACGACGATCAACAATGACGTTCCACCGAAGTAGAACGGAACGTTGAACCACACGACCATGAATTGTGGTAACAGTGATACAGCCGCTATATAGGCAGCGCCGAACATCGTTAAACGAGTCAGGACGCTATCAATATAATTCGCTGTTTGCTCACCGGGTCGAATACCAGGCACAAATGCACCTGACTTTTTAAGATTGTCTGCCACTTCTTTGGGGTTATACATCAATGCGGTATAGAAGTAGCAGAAGAACACCACAGCTGCCGCAAACAAAATAATATACAAGGGTTGACTAGGACCCAGCGCCTGCGACACGTCCGCCAACCACTCCATGCCTTCTCCTTGACCAAACCATTGGCCCAGAGAGGCAGGAAAGAGCAGGATACTCGAAGCAAAAATAGGCGGAATAACACCGGCCATATTCACTTTGAGCGGCAAATGGCTGCTTTGCTGCGAGTAACCGCCTCGCGCATGCTGACGCTTGGCATAGTTCACCGTGATGCGACGCTGCCCACGCTCCATAAAGACCACGAAGGCCACGATGGCGATCGCCAGTACACCAATCAGCAACAGTGCAAGAATATTGAGCTCTCCCTGACGTGCTGCTTCAAAGGACTGACCAAATGCGCCAGGCAAGCCTGCGACGATGCCCGCAAAAATCAACAGCGAAATACCGTTACCGATACCACGCTCGGTGATTTGCTCACCCAACCACATCAGGAATACCGCACCACATACAAAGGTAGTGACGGCTAGAAAGTAAAAACTCAATCCGTCAGTGAACGTGACACCTTGTGATGCCAAGCCTACCGACATACCTGAAGCCTGGATAAACGCCAGCAATACCGTACCGTAGCGCGTGTACTGACTGATCTTGCGACGCCCCGCTTCACCTTCTTTCTTGAGCTGTTCGAGACTCGGCGTTACCGCGGTGAGTAGCTGCATGATAATCGAGGCCGAAATATACGGCATGATTCCCAATGCGAAGATACTCATACGCTCCAACGCGCCCCCGGAGAACATGTTGAACAGACTCAAGATAGTTCCCTGGTTTTGCTCGAAAAGCGCCGCTAGACGATCCGGGTTTATACCTGGAACCGGGATATGTGCCCCGATTCGGTATACCAGAATTGCCAGGAAAACGAACCACAAACGTGATTTCAATTCGCCTAAGCCGCTTCCGAGCCCTGCGGGCATCGCTGGAGATTTAGCCATGTCTTATTATTCCTCGACTTTGCCGCCTGCAGCTTCAATTGCCTGCTTGGCGCCTTTGGTCACTTTCAAACCCTGAATGGTCACCGCTTTCGTCAGTTCACCAGAGAGAATCACTTTGGCTACTTTCGTATCACGACGCACCAGATTCGCATTTTTCAATGCATCCAGATCAATAACATCAGCTTCTAAACTCGCCAATTCGTTCAATCGAATTTCCGCAACGTATTGCGATTGACGTGAGGTGAAGCCGAATTTTGGCAAACGACGCTGCAAAGGCTGTTGACCACCCTCGAAGCCTGGCGCAACACTACCGCCAGAACGGGCTTTCAAACCTTTGTGACCACGTCCACCAGTTTTACCAAAGCCACTACCGATACCGCGACCAACGCGACGGGGAGCTTTCTTTGATCCAGGAGCTGGACTTAACGTATTGAGACGCATATCACTCTCCCTCAACTCTAACCATGTAATTAACTTTGTTTACCATTCCGCGAACTGAAGGTGTGTCTTCCAGCTCTACAGTCTGTCCGATTTTACGGAGACCCAAACCCGTTACACAGGCCTTGTGCTTTGGCAGCTGACCAATGGGGCTACGGAAAAGCGTGACTTTAATCGTTTTACCCTTCGCCATGATCTTATCCTGTAATCTCTTCGACTGACTTACCACGCTTGGCAGCGACATCTTCAGGAGACTGCATCGCCTTCAAACCGTTGATCGTTGCGCGAACAACGTTTACCGGATTGGTTGAGCCGTAGCATTTTGCCAAAACGTTTTGAACACCGGCCACTTCCAGTACAGCACGCATTGCGCCACCGGCAATGATCCCTGTACCTTCTGAAGCAGGCTGCATATACACTTTTGAACCGCCGTGACGGGCAGTGACCGGATACTGCAGGGTAGTACCGTTCAGAGGCACATTAACCATATTCTTACGTGCTGCATCCATCGCTTTCTGAATCGCGATTGGCACCTCTCGGGCCTTGCCCCGTCCAAACCCGACCCGACCTTCACCGTCGCCGACCACAGTCAGGGCAGTAAAGCCGAAGATACGGCCGCCTTTTACCACTTTGGCGACACGGTTTACCTGAACCAGCTTTTCTTGCAATTCTGGCCCTTTTTGCTCTTCAACACTCATCGTCTTGCCCCTTAGAATTCCAGACCGGCTTCACGCGCAGCGTCAGCCAGTGCTTTAACTCGACCGTGATATTTAAACCCGGCGCGATCAAATGCGACGCGCGTAATACCCGCCGTTTTTGCACGCTCTGCGATCAGCTTGCCAACCTTGCTTGCTGCATCGGAGTTACCGGTTGCACCGCCACGCAGATCTTTTTCGACTGTTGATGCTGAAGCCAGCACCTTGTCACCCTCAGGGCTGATTACCTGAGCATAGATGTGCCGTGGTGTACGGTGAATAGTCAAACGCGTTTCGCCAAGCGCTTTGATCTTAAAGCGAGCTTTTTTCGCGCGACGTTGTCTTGAATCTTTCTTTGCGCTCATGATTTCACCTATTTCTTCTTGGCTTCTTTACGTCTTACATGCTCATCTGCATAGCGAACACCTTTACCCTTATAAGGCTCTGGCGGACGATAAGCCCGAATCTCGGCAGCAACCTGACCCAACAGTTGCTTATCTATGCTGCGCAGCACGATTTCTGTTTGTGAAGGCGCTTCCGCTTTCACGTCCTTCGGCAGCTCGTATTCAACCGGGTTAGAGAAACCCAGGTTCATGTTGAGCTTTTGCCCTTGTATCTGAACACGATAACCAACACCTACCAGCTGGAGCTTCTTCTCGAAACCCGCCGTAACGCCAGTCACCATATTGCTAACCAAAGCACGGGTGGTACCCGACATTGCCTTGGAAAACTTGGTATTGTTCTTGGCAGCAAACGTTAAGGTGCTACCGTCCTGGTTAATGGCGACTTCGCCATTCAACTCCATGGACAAGGACCCTTTTCCGCCCTTTACTTCAATATCAGTTTCAGTGAGCTTGACTTCCACTCCAGAAGGCAACTCGACTGGATTACTAGCAACCCTAGACATGCGAACCTCCTAGAAAACTGTGCAAATCACTTCGCCACCGATGCCGGCCTGACGCGCTGCGCGGTCAGTCATAACACCCTGTGACGTAGAAACAATGGCAACACCCAAACCACCACGTACTGTAGGCAGATCTTCTTTACCCTTGTAGTTACGCAAGCCCGGACGGCTTGCACGCTTGATTTGTTCGATAACCGGTTTGCCTTCGAAATACTTCAGCTCCACTGTTAACTCTGGCTTAGCGTCACCGCTCACAGAATAACTCTGGATATAGCCTTCACTCTTCAGAACCTCTAGTACCGACACCTTCATTTTTGAAGAAGGCATGGATACTGTGGCTTTTTCGGCCATTTGTGCATTACGAATACGCGTAAACATATCCGCAAGCGTATCTTGCATACTCATTGGTATGGTCTCCTGATCATTTTAGTTGTGCAGCACTCATTAAGATTGAGTGCTTATCAACACGCAACGCGCGCGTTGCGTCTTACCAACTTGCTTTCTTTAACCCCGGTACGTTACCGCTCATGCCTTGCTCACGCAGTTTAATGCGCGACAGACGGAACTTACGGTAAACACCATGTGGACGGCCGGTTACCTGGCAGCGGTTACGCAATCTACAGGGACTTGCGTTACGTGGCAGCTTCTGCAATTTCTTTTGCGCTTCCCAGCGATCTTCCTCGGAAGTCGCGACGTTAGCGATAATTGCTTTCAGCTCTGCACGCTTGGCTGCATACTTGGCAACGGTCTTCTCGCGCTTAAGCTCGCGCTCTTTCATTGCTATTTTAGCCATGACCTTTCCTTACTTTCTGAATGGGAAGTTGAACGCGCGCAGCAAAGCACGACCTTCGTCATCAGTTTGGGCTGTCGTCGTGATGGTGATATCAAGACCACGAATCTTGTCGACTTTGTCATAATCAATTTCTGGAAAAATGATCTGCTCTTTTACACCCATGCTGTAATTACCGCGACCGTCGAAGGACTTGGAATTCAAGCCACGAAAGTCACGAATACGAGGAATGGCAATACCTACCAGACGCTCGAAAAACTCCCACATCCGATCGCCACGTAGAGTGACTTTACAACCAATGGGGAAACCTTCACGAACCTTGAAGCCGGCAACAGATTTGCGAGCTTTAGTAATTACCGGCTTTTGGCCAGCAAGCTTTTCAAGATCCGCAACCGCATTTTCCAACAATTTCTTGTCAGCCAATGCTTCGCCTACACCCATATTCAGGGTGATTTTTTCGATCCTAGGAACCTGCATCACACTCTTATAAGAGAATTCTTGTTGCAGGGCAGGGACCACTTCACTTTGATACACTTCTTTCATATGTGCCATGACGTCACCTGCTACCCTTAACCGTCAACAACTTCGTTGTTGGATTTAAATACACGTACTTTTTTGCCATCCTCAAGGACTTTAAAGCCTACTCGGTCGGCCTTGTTGGTTGCGGGATTAAAAATCGCCACATTAGAAGCCTGAATCGGCGCTTCTTTCTCAACAATTCCGCCTGGCGTACCCAGCATCGGGTTAGGCTTGGTATGGCGCTTAATCATGTTGATACCTGAGACGATTAATCGCCCATCTTTCAACACTTTACTAACTTTACCGCGCTTACCGTTGTCCTTGCCTGCTATGACAATCACTTCATCATCGCGTTTGATCTTTTTCATAACGGGCCTCAATTCCTTACAGCACTTCAGGTGCCAAAGAGATAATCTTCATGTATTTTTCGCCACGCAACTCACGCGTCACCGGGCCAAAAATACGAGTTCCAATGGGTGCATCCTGATTGTTAAGCAGTACTGCTGCGTTACCATCGAACTTGATCAGAGAGCCGTCAGGGCGACGCACACCTTTACGGGTACGCACTACTACTGCTTTGAGCACCTGACCTTTCTTTACTTTGCCGCGTGGAATCGCTTCTTTTACAGTCACTTTAATCACGTCACCGATACGAGCATAACGTCGATGCGAGCCACCCAGCACTTTGATACACATTACTCGACGCGCGCCGCTGTTATCGGCTACGTCCAGCATACTTTCCGTCTGAATCATCGTTGTTCTCCAAACTCTTCTGGGTTAGACCTTTGAGGCCTTCTCTACGACGTTCACCAGCGTCCAGGATTTCGTCTTTGAAAGAGGACGAGTTTCCTGGATGGTGACCACATCGCCGATGTTGCACTCATTATTTTCATCGTGAGCATGCAGCTTGGTAGAACGCTTTACGTACTTACCGTAGATGGGATGCTTCACGCGACGTTCAATCAATACGGTGATTGATTTGTCCATCTTGTCACTGACGACTTTACCGTTAATAGTACGAGCCGTATTTTGTGCAGCTTCAGTCATCTCATTCACCTGCCTTCTGCGTCAATACTGTTTTGATACGGGCAATATCTCTTTTCACCTGTTTCAGCAAGTGAGCCTGGTTCAATT